>SKNT01000006.1 GCA_007120385.1 Balneolales bacterium | reverse complement strand
GTTGCCGCCCCGAACCCGATCTGCCGCTCGATGCAGTCGATGATGAACGGGGTCATCGCTTCCTGAAGCTGCCGGTCGTCGTAGAAATTGTAATTCACCTCGTTTCCCTTTTCATTGGCGCGTGTGAACCCGAGCGGGCACACCGAATTGATGTAGAACTTCCGGTAGAATGAAACCGGCCCGCCGAAGGCATCCACCACTTCATAGACAAAAACCGAGGAAGGTTCGTGCGTGGGGTCAATGGCCATGTCGATGCCACACACCTCCTTCATGCGTTTGGTATCCGTGAAGGGAACCCCGGTCACGCCTGCTCCGAACCTCCCGGGATTGATGCCGAGTATCAGGTGACGCGGGTCGTGATCTGCATAGAACTTGCGGTAAAACCGTGAGGTGACATCGCGGATGGTTGCGGCATGCTCCCCGCGGAACGGATTCATCACTGAAATTGCGTCCGGCAGCAGGGCGGGGTCCAGGTCGAGGCGGTCATTAAATGCAAGGATCTTGTCTGCATAAGTCATCATGGCCAATAAAAGATGCCGTTAAAGCGCCGGTTGACGGGCAATCCGTCGGCGTCTGCAAAAGTGCTGCATTGTGATACCCGGCAGCGAAAATGAAAGGGAGCAAGTTACAGGATTATGCCGGATTGTCAACGCCCATTCCCCCATACAGAACCGGAATAGAACCATTGGCACCAGAAAGTTTACAATGAATCCGCACGTTTGATCACCCTGCCGCAGTCAGTCAGAAGGTCCAGGCCAGCCTTTTAATATTTGAGGGTTTATAAAAAAAATGATTTTTTTTTAAATGGTATTTCTGAATTGAAAAAAATATATTGGGTGAGATGCAGTATGACTCGCATAAAGAACCCTGTATAATATCGTCATACATGTATTGTATGGGGGGTCTCAAAATTACTTGGGGGACTTAAGTTCTGAATCAAAAACCTAAAAAAGGAGATATGATGAAAAACTTGTTACAAAAACTATCTTTCTCAATGCTTGCACTGGTAGTTTTACTTTCAACAGCTGGAATTACGCAAGCCGACCCGATCGAAGTTCGTACCTGGCATGATCTTCACAACGTACGAAATGACATGGGCGCGGCCACCGTCTATATTCTTATGAATGATCTTGATGAGACGACGGACGGTTACAGCGATTACAATACCGGTAATGGCTGGCAGCCGATCGGCCATTCCCAGGATCGTTTTACTGCGACCTTCGACGGGCAGGGATATTCGATTTCGGGCTTGACCATAAACGCTGAATCCAATTTGCAAGGGCTGTTTGGACATGTTCACTTTGCAACAATCAAAGACCTGAAAGTTCTCGATGCCGATATTACAACAAGTGCCGGGACTGTAGGTGTGCTTGTGGGGTCACTGGAAGTTTCCGATGTTGAAAATGTCACCGTATCCGGAACGATCAAGGGCACAGGTCAGGGAACAACACTGTTTGGTGGTCTGCTAGGCCGTCAGGCAGGGGGTCTGGTAATGAATTGCGCCTCCTATGTTGATATTGAACTGGTAGGAAGGTTTGTTGGCGGATTGGTAGGTCAGATGACAGCCCAGGCCGAAATCGAGCAATCCTACTATAAGGGTAATATCACTACCGATGGTCCGAATGAAGACAATCGCTGGATTGGCGGTATAGTAGGTCAGTTTGGTGGAGGTGCCATGGTCACCGATACTTATGCCATGGGTAACATATCGGGTACCCATATCGTCGGCGGACTGGTTGGCTATCACTGGCGTGGTGGTGCAACGGTTACCAACTCCTATTTTGTAGGAACAGTAGAAGGTGATGCGGATCATGCGCCCAAGGATGATGATGACGATCCGATCTTTAACATTGGTGGGATTACCGGGTTTTCCAATCCTCCGCAGGATACGGATGCCGGCGACAGCCAGGTTATCAACACCTTCTGGGATACCGATGTTTCGGGTCTGGAGATTAGTTATGGAGGTGGAGAATATCCAACGGATAACGTCGGCGAAGGAAAAACCACCGCCGAGTTGAAAGATCAGGCTACTTTCACCGATTGGGACTTTACCGATGTCTGGTACATCAATCCCGATGTAAACGACGGCTATCCAATTCTGCAGTTTGCCGTTGTAACCGATGCCGAAAGCATAACGGAACTGCCGGACCAGCTGAGCCTTAGCCAGAACTATCCGAATCCGTTCAACCCCTCCACGGTAATCACATATGAAGTCTCCGGTCAGCAGCACGTGCGCCTGAGCGTATATGATGTGACCGGCCGTCTGATCACGGTTCTTGTGGACCAGCAGCAGTCACCGGGTGAGTACCAAGTGACCTGGGATGCCGGACAGCTTTCCAGCGGGGTATACATCTATCGTCTGGAAGCCGACGGACAAACCCTCACGCGCAACATGACCTTTGTGAAATAAGCGCAGGCGTTGCAGCTCCGTATAGTGTGAGCTGACAGTGCAAGACAATCTCAAACCCGGTCCGACACATTGTGTGTTCGGGCCGGGTTTTTTTGTTACATTGCAAGTGCACTTACAGACATGCAATCATGTAATCCATCTCATCAGCGAAGACCTGGTGGGCACACAGAAACGCCAAGGGAACAGGATCACCATGACTACCATACATGTGCATAGCAGGGTCAAAAGCTACGGGGTGCTCATCCTCAGCATTCTTCTGGCACAATCGGCCGGGCTGATCGGTTCCATTGCCACGCGGCCCAATATTGATACGTGGTACCGGACCATTGCGAAGCCGGGATTCACACCCCCTGACTGGGTTTTTCCGGTTGTCTGGCCAACCCTGTTTCTCCTCATGGGAATTGCCGCCTGGCTGGTATACCGGACCCCGGAACAGAAAAGCCGGGAATTCTGGGGAGAAGGAGCATCATACGAAAGCATGTTCCTTCCCAAGCGTCCCTCACGCCGCACCGCACTCGGTGTTTACGGGATTCACCTTGTTTTCAACGTGATGTGGTCGTTTCTCTTTTTTGGATTGCAGATGCCGGGGCTTGCACTGGCAGGGATTCTTGTACTCCTTGCTCTCATCATTTACACAGCCCGGCTGTTTTACCGCATCAGGCCATCGGCCGGTTACCTGATGGTTCCCTACATTTTGTGGGTAAGCTATGCCACCGTCCTGAACGGCAGTATCTGGTGGCTGAACATGTGACGGACAGATCAATACGGTTGAAAATAAGATGCAGGTTGCTGACCTTGCCATTGACCCTGAATAAATAATAAACATCATGCTATCACTGCAAAAACTGCTCCCTGTGCCTGTCACTGATACGTCGCCGGATCAACTGCCCGTTGTAAACAGATTTTTTGCCCCTTTTCCGGCCATGATTCTATGCTTCATCCTGCTCGCGGCAGTCATGATCATCCCGGATCCGGTCACGGCGTCGGTGCCTGCCAGCGAAAATGACGACGAGCAATACCGTCAGCTTCGAGAACAAATGGTGAACCGTCAGATCATCGCACGCGGAGTCGAAAACCGTGCGACTATCAGGGCCATGGGCAATGTGCCCAGGCACATGTTCGTGCGGGCGTCTGAGCGCCGGCAGTCCTACATGGACAGTCCGCTTCCGATAGGATACGGCCAGACCATATCCCAACCCTTCATTGTGGCCTACATGACCCAGCTTATCGACCCGGAGCCCGGAATGAAAGTGCTGGAAATAGGCACAGGTTCCGGCTACCAGGCCGCCGTGCTGGCCGAGATCACCGACCAGGTCTTCACTATCGAGATTGTGGAAGAGCTTGGCGACTGGGGGGAGCAGAATCTCAGGAATGCGGGGTACGACAAGGTGCAGGTAAAGCGCGCCGACGGCTATCACGGCTGGGAGGAACACGCCCCGTTCGATGCCATCGTGGTTACGGCCGCCGCCGACCACATCCCCCCGCCGCTGGTGGAGCAGCTGCGCGACGGCGGACGCATGGTGATTCCGGTCGGTTCGCCATTCCGCACCCAGAACCTGATGCTGGTGGAAAAACGGGGCGATGACATCCGGACCCGGAATCTGATGCCTGTCCGTTTTGTGCCGTTTACGCGGGAGGAAGAGTGAGGTCAATAACATTTTATTCCGTTGCAGGGAATATTTTGCAAGACAGGCGCACCGGCTGACCATGGCATGTAATCCCTTCATATTGCACGCTTGATGGTATTAGAACCCCGCCATATCGCTCTTTCTCTGGGAGTCACCTCGTTGGCCATCATCTCCTTTCAGCTGGTGATCATGCAGCTGCTTTCCATCAGTCAGTGGCACCACTTTGCCTACATGGTGATCTCCATGGCCATGCTTGGGTTCGGGGCGGCCGGAACCTTCCTTGCCCTGTTCCGGGAGTGGCTCAAACGACACTTTGTCCGGGCCCTTCCCGTGCTCTATCTGCTTTGCGGACTGTCGATGGCCGGGTCAGTCCGGCTCGTGGGTATTTTCGGGGAGTTCGACACGTTTCTGCTTTTCTTCGACCGCTCGCAGCTCGGCCTGATGAGTTTCACTTACCTGGTATACTGCCTGCCGTTTTTCTTCGGCGGCCTGGCCATCACGCTTGTCTTCTATCACGAGGTGGTTCACATCGGCAAGTACTATTTTTTCAACCTTGCGGGATCGGCGGCGGGCGCGCTGGTGATCATCTGGCTCTTCTGGGTCGTGCCGTTGCCGGTCATCCCGTCCCTTCTGGCGCTGCTCCCGATGCTGGCAGCCTGGATGGTGAGGAGGCACATCCGCCGGTTTTCCGCCATACTGGCAGCAGCGCTGCTCGTGCCGATGGCCGGGCTTATCCTGCCGGCCACTCCTGAAATATCGGAATTCAAGGCGATGTTCGGCTCCCTGCAGCTACCGGATGCCGAAGTGATCTATGAAGAGTCGGGTCCGTACGGGCTGCTACAGGTTGTTCGTGCACCGGCGCAGCGTTTTGCACCTGCCCTGAGCCTGCAGTACCGGAGCGAGCCGCCGGTTCGGGACATCCTGTTCAACAACGGGGAATATTTCGGAACACTGCTTGGAAGCGGCCTTGCCGGACGGGATGACGACTCCGGACCCCATCTGCTCGACTACTCCACACGCGGACTTCCCTTCGCTCTGCGCCCGCCCGAATCGGTGTTGGTGCTGAAGTCCGGCACCGGGGTGGACCTTTCCCATGCCCTGGCCCACCAACCGTCGCACGTTACCGCCGTGGAACCGAACCGGCAGGCCAACCGGCTGCTTACCGCCCGCCATCCCGAATGGATCGACTCGCTTTATCTGAAGCCGCAGGTTGCCCTTTACGGGAACAGCGTGAGAACATGGCTTGCCTCACATCCGCAGATAAAAAAAGACCTGATCGTGCTGCCGGTCGTCGGCGCCTTCGGCGGCACATCGGGGGTGCATGCCCTTCAGGAGCAATACCACCTCACGCTCGAGGCCTTCGGTGAAATGCATGCCCGGCTGACGGAGAACGGCATGATCGTTGCGACAGTGTGGGCCGAATATCCTCCCAGGGAATCACTCAAGCTGCTTGCCACGTGGCGGGTGCTGCTTGAGGAACGGGGTAACGACAAGCCGGAACACCACATCATGGCCATCCGCAGCTGGGGCACCACCACCTGGCTGCTGAGCCGGAGCCCGTTTACGGAAGGGGAGCGGGAAGCGGCCCGGCGGTTCAGCCGAACCCGCTCCTTCGATCCGCTCATACTGGCTGACCTGGAGCCCGGGGAGCGCGACTACTTCAACATGGCAGAAGACCGCTCATTTTTTGACCATGTCGACACGCTGCTCACCGGCAGCCATGAAGCGTTTTTTGATGATTACATTTTCAATGTGCGTCCGGCCACAGACAACCGCCCGTTCTTTTCCCATTTCATGAGCCCGGGAAGCATTCCCGAGCTGCGCAGGCAGTATGACATCCGGGAGCTGCCCTACATGGAGCTGGGTTTCATCATGGCCGCGGTGACGCTGGTGCAGATTGTGCTGGCCTCGGTTATCCTGATCATCCTGCCGCTGTTCCGGGTAGGGTGGCAGGGCACTCGCCGGCGCTGGACGTTCCTCTATTTTGCGGGCATCGGCATCGGGTTCATGTTCTTCGAAATGGTGCTCATCCAGAAGCTGGTGCTCTATCTGGGCCAGCCGGTCTACGCCACGGCGGCCGTCCTGGCAGCACTGCTGCTTTCTTCCGGGGCAGGCAGTTTCGTCTCCTCCCGGCTGCAGGCCGACCGCCGCACCCTGCTGCGGACCGGCGGGGCGATCGTGCTGCTGATCGTGCTCTATGCACTGCTGTTGATGCCTCTGCTGGATGTGAGCATGTCGTGGCCGCTTCTGGCCAGGGTCGCCAATGTAGTAATACTCCTTGCCCCACCCGCCTTTTTCATGGGGATGATGTTTCCATTCGGGTTGCGCCGGCTGTCGGGCAGCAACGATACGCAGATCCCCTGGGCCTGCGGCGTGGACAGTTGCCTTTCGGTGTCGGCCACTGCGCTGGCCACCATGATTGCCCTGGAGACGGGCTTCGGCCTGGTCATGGGCGTGGCAGCCGGGGCATATGCGCTCACGACACTGGCGTCACTCCGGCTTGGCGGGGGAACCGGTTGATAAGGAAGGGTGGATGGGCCTGAAAT
>SKNT01000195.1 GCA_007120385.1 Balneolales bacterium | reverse complement strand
TCTTTCGCCCCTCAGCCCAAACTGCTGATGAAAAAAAGCCGCTTCATTCTGGATGCTTTCTCAAAGAGCAGAATGAACGGGTAAATCACCGCTTTGCTGACCGGCCTATTTCACAAGCATCATGGTACGGGTGATTCGCCGGTTCTGAGTCCGAAGCTCGTAAATATAGGCTCCGCCGGCAAGGTCGGAAGCATCAAAGTTCACCGCATGGGAACCGGCATCCCGAAATCCATCAACAAGAGTCCGCACCCGCTGTCCCAGTATGTTGTACACGGTTATTCTCACATCAGAGGCCTCGGGAAGGGCATAGCTTATGACGGTCGAGGGATTGAACGGATTCGGGTAATTTTGCGATAGTTCAAGGCGCGATGGTATTTCTTCATCACCGGCACCTGGCATTTGCGCCGACACATCACGGCCAGACTCGAGTGACTCCAGGCTGAAATTGTTGAAAGTGACACGGTTTCCGGAATCATCCGACATGTTTTCACCGTCAAACCGGATCCTTATACGGAAATGAGGATTGTCCCGGACTTCCGGTATGCCCCGCAAATCAATCGTGACCCTTTGGTATGTCGGTGAAAGCGGGATTTCATGGCTGCTCAGTCCGGCCGTTTTCCATTCTGATTCTTCGTGGCTCTCTGCCGGTTCCGTGGCATAGTCCACAATAAGACGATCGGCTGCACCTTCATCCATAACCGCAAACCGGAAAACGAGACCGTTGGTAACACCGTTCGCAGGGATATCGAAAATCAGCATGTTCTCACCACCGCTGCCCCGGAATGGCTGACGGATCTGCAGCGCACGCATGCTCTCCGGGCGGTAAGGTCTGCCCAGATTCCCTTCAGGACGGTAATTGACCTCCGTCGGACGGTTGCGGCGTTCCATGGAAGCTTTTCGCCACTCGGAATGATTGTCGTGGAAAGGATACCCTTCAAGGGCAGAGTGGAAATGGATGCGTGCACGATTGCCCAGTGCATAGGTGGCATCCAGTGTACGAAGCGGTGCGTCATTGGGTATTGCAGTTCCCTTGTACCAGAAATAGCGCAGATCATCACTGCCTAACTGCTCAACAGGCGGGCCCAGCTGCTTGTCGACCCACTCAAGCCGCTCCAGGGTCCATTCAATCATGTATTCCACTTCTTCTTCATAGGTTTGAAAAGCCACGCAATTGAACGTTCTTCTCTTCCCCAGTTCTGGCCAGCGAACGTAGTTGCGCTGCTGGGCTTCATCCAATTCCGCCGCATATTCTCTCATCACTTTTTCAATATGCTGTGATGCAAGCGGCCCCCGGCGAAGCTCCCACCACCGCTCGCGGTAGCGTTCGGAAAATGCCGGGTCTTCAAACAATCTGGTATACCAGCCGTTCAAGTAACGCTCTTCGCCATTTGATCCGTGCTCCACCAACTCCTCATAATACCAGCCCCACGTTTCGCAACTGTTCGGCATCCGGCCGATCTGTGTGTTGCCCATGCTGATATTCCAGTCCCAGAGCGGTCCCATCACCAGGCGGGAATCCCGATCCTTGTACATGTAGGTGCTTTTGCGGTATCCGTCCATCTCCTTGAGCCCCTCCGTGATAAGATGGTAGTCGATGAAGGATTCCGGTTCCAGAAAAGCCGCATAACCCCGTTCCGGATCGGTGAAATTGTCTCCAAATAGCGCCGATTCAAGTTCGCCTATATAGTTTTCGATCCAATCACGCTGCTGCTGAGTGATATCGTGGTCCTGCGGCCGGACCAGGCGAAAGCGTGTGTTGCGTGTGGTGCCGACGACATGGGTTTCATGATCGTCATGATTCAGTATATACCCTCCGGAAATCTCAGGCTCCTGGTTGTCATTTTCGTTCAGCTTCGATATATCAACCCTGTTGTCGTCCCATTTGATGCGCTCCACAAACATGTACACACCATGATAATGGCTCATGTCCACCGGACCGTCACCATCATGCTTGAAAAGCTCAACAAACCGGGTGCGGGGTGCATAATGGCCCATATCGCGGCTCAGACGATAAGCCACGGCGTTACGCATCAGGGTCCGGTCATCCCATGGGGCGTGCATAATCCAGTTGTTTTCGGAGGGCATGCCCAGTATCGAAACATTCCGGTTCTCATCATCTTCATCCAGCAGACGAACTCCGAATTGCCGCTTCGGGAATCTTATGGAGCTCTGTCCCCGGTAATTGGAGTGAGACCGGCCTTGAACGTGAATATCGTCGGTGAGCAACCGCGCTCTTCCATCGGCACCCACATCAATAACCGTGAAATGCACCATGGTCCGCTCACAGTTGGTCCCCGATTCCGGAGGAATGTCCTCGCACATGGATACCATGGTCTCATCGTGCTCATTGACAATCACAATCGGAATATCAGATGAAAAATCATCCAGCTCCTCATCCAGCCGGATATACATGCGGGTGACCGTCTTGCTCGCGTTGCCCTGATCGTCAAATGCACGGGCACGGACCAGAACAGAGCCAGATATCCTGAGAGGTTCGCCCTCCCTGAATCGCGGAGAGCTCGCTGTAGGTGCTGGCCCTCCAATTTCATAATGAACAGCCATTTCTTTTTCCGCAGTGAAATGCAGATCAAACGGCTCAATATAAGTGCGTTCCGCTTGCGAAAATTCCGGTGCGGCAGGTTGTGATTGCAAGCTCAGCGGGAGAGCAGTGAATAATCCGCTCCAGGCCGCCGCGAGGAGCAGATATGCAAAGGGAGATCGTTTCATAAATGCAGCAATACTATAGGTTTGATAAACTCACGTCTAATATATACAATATCAGTTTACATTATGACCATTTTTATTTCGAACAATTGCATAAAAACGTATGACCCTTGCTAACCAGATTTCTCCGGAGACATGTATTTTCCAGATTTCAATCAAGGGTAATAACAGATATTTTCAAGAGTTCGACCAGAGAAATATAAATGCAGAAAATCATGTATGTAACAATATAACATAATGTTAGGCCCCGTTAAAGATCCAAACTCCGGACAAAGACGGCCAATTAATTCAAATATTTTTAAAAAATAATTTGAATTTTTGAAATCACATCTATACCTTTGCATCAGCTTGATGGAGACATCAGGTGTACTCTGTGATTTTTGAAGGTTACTCTTTGATTACATAGATAATAACAATTACATGTCCCTGTAATGTACGCGAGTCGGTTGATAGCCGGCTCGCGTTTTTTTTTGTCTGTCTGCCAGGCCTGCAAATCAGGCGCAATCCACAGCAATCGCTTTGAAGGAATGCCTTATTTATTTTATTATATTCATCAAGATCTCTGCTGAATCCCAACCCTGTTTGCCGTATCTTTTCGCATAAACATTAAACCCAAGGGCAGTCAGACTGCCATAACCGGATATGAGCCACGCGCCTATGTTATTCGGAACAAACCTGCAATACGCAAACTCCTACAACAACCGGATCGTCCTGGAGATTATCCGCCTGCATGGACCCGTATCCCGCATGGCTATCTCGCGTCAAACCCACCTGACCGTGCAGACGGTCACGAATATTACCAAGAAACTGGCCAGCAGCGGTCTGATTCTGGAACACTCCAGGCATATTTCTGGAAGGGGGGCTCCTGCCGTCCAGCTGAAAATCAACGAAGACGCAGCCTATTCCATAGGCATTGATTTCGACAAGGACCACCTTACCGCAGTCATGCTCAACCTCAACGGAAAGATCTGCCATGAAATGACCCGGGACCTGGATTTCCCGTCACCGGAAGAGGCGATCGAACTCATGACCAGCACCGTCAACGATATCATCCGGAAACAAAAAATCAGCAAGAAAAAAATCTGGGGTGTGGGCGTTGGCCTTCCCGGCCCTCTTGACCCGACCAAGGACAAGAAGCAGAGTGATGACGTCATCAACCCCGAAGCCCTTCCCGGTTGGGACCATACACCGGTCTTCAAACAACTCAGGACACGACTTGACCTTCCCGTCATCATCGAAAACAACGCCTCGGCCGCCGCCATCGGCGAACACTGGTACGGCAAAGCCAAACACATCAACTCCTTTTTCTTTCTCTATTTTGGTGCCGGTCTGGGCGGCGGTCTGGTTATCCGCGGACAACTATACTCCGGCCACACCGGAAACGCAGGCGAACTCGGCTATTTCCCATCTTCCCTGCGTGCCGACAACGGCGGCCGCAAGTTCGAACACGACCACCTCGGCGGTTATTTCAACATGCCGCTGCTCAAGAAAAAAATGATCGACGCCGGTTACCCAGCATACTCCCAGCAGGATCTGGCAAGCCGCTTCGAGGAGGGCAACCCCATCCTCATGAAATGGCTGGAAACAGGTACAGAGCAGCTCGTGCCGCTCATCGCCGCTGTTGAGTACCTGATTGATCCGGAAACCATCTTCCTGGGTGGACGCCTGCCCGAAAACATCCTCTCCTGGATGCGCAAACGCATTCTTAATGCGCTGCCACCGCACCGCATCCCGCGCAAATCGGGTCGGCCGGAACTTGAAATTGCATCTTCCGGCATTGATGCCGCCGCACTGGGGGTGGCAACCCTTCCACTCTACACCACACTGGCGCCGGTACCGGAACTGCTCATGAAGCAGGATCTGCGTCACGCCGACCATTTCGGACCCAATTCGTAGCACCATGGCTTCGCAACAAGACGTATCAGCTTTCAAGCCCTACGACATCAGGGGGATTTTTCCGGAACAGATCAACGCGCCGTTCATGGATGCCCTGGCCCGCGCATACGCCACTCATTTCCGCCCGAAATGCATCGTCATCGGTTACGACTCCCGCCTGTCGAGCGAAGAACTGGCCGCCGCACTGGCCGAAGGGTTTCGCAGCTCCGGGGTGGATGTGCTGGATCTCGGCCTCTGTGGCACCGAAATGGTCTATTTCGCCACCGGAACCTACCGCACCGACGGCGGTATCATGATCACCGCCAGCCACAATCCAAAAGAATACAACGGTTGCAAAATGGTGGCGCGCGACGTGGTGCCGCTCGGCATTGGAAACGGACTCCTTGAAATAAAAAAAATGGTCGCCCGAAACGGCCCGTTCCAGCATGTCCGACCAGACCAGCCCGGCCACCGCGGCGATTACACCCGCCTTGATGTCACAAAGGAGTTCCTTGGATGGATGACCGGCCAGCTCACCAGCCCTGTTGACAGCGACCTGAAGGTGATCCTGAATGCCGGCAACGGAGCGGCCGGACCCACACTGCGCATGCTCACCGATCGGCTTCCCTGCCGGTGCGATCTGATCTTTGAAGAGCCGGACGGGACTTTTCCCAACGGCGTGCCCAATCCGCTGCTGCCCGAGTGCCGGGAGGATACGGCCCGCGCCGTGCTGGAGAAAGGGGCGGACCTGGGCGTGGCTTTTGACGGCGATTTCGATCGCTGCTTTTTCTTTGACGAAAAGGGCCGCTTCATTGAAGGATATTATATCGTAGGCCTGCTGGCTCGACAGGTGCTGAAAGAACATCCCGGCGCCAAGATCATCCATGATCCGCGTCTGACCTGGAATACCATTGAAACGGTCAGAAACATGGGAGGCATCCCCGTAGAGTCAAAAACAGGCCACGCTTACATCAAGGAACGAATGCGCCTGGAAAAAGCCGAATACGGAGGGGAAATGTCCGCCCATCACTACTTCCGGAGCTTCTGGTACTGCGACACTGGCATTTTGCCGTTCCTTCTCATCCTCGATCTGCTCAGTAGTACAGACCGGCGTCTTTCAGAGCTGGTGGATGAGGCCATCCGGCGTTACCCCGTGACAGGTGAACAGAATTTTACCATTTCGGTAGCACCGGATCTGGTAATCAGGGCCGTGGAAGAACATTTTGGCGAACAAGGGACGGTCTCCCGTCGGGACGGCCTCTCCATCAGCTTTGATGAATGGCGTTTCAATCTGCGAGCGTCCAATACCGAGCCGTTGCTCAGACTGAATGTGGAAGCACGCGGGGATGCCGCCCTGCTAAACAAAAAACGGGATGAAATCGTCGCCATCATATCTGCATTTGCGTAATCACAGGATTCATCGCACCATCATGACCGAAAGCATTATGAACCAATTGCAATTTAAAAAGGATCATACAAAAGCAGAGGTATTTGACGAAGTATGCACGTTTCTGACCGATCGCGGTTTCAAGATCGCCGACTTTGACCAGGAGAGACCCTGGGGCGGTTATTTTGTTATTGACGAACGGCAGGCAATGGATTTCATCCGGGAGTTTTTCTCCCACCTCAGCCCGGATGATTTCAGCGGTTTTTCGAAACTCAGCCCCAAGATTCTGCTGGTAGCCCCGGGCCAACGGCTTTCCTGGCAGTACCACCACCGGCGTTCCGAGATTTGGAAGGTGATCGGCGGCAGCGCGGCTGTTGCAGTTAGCGACACAGATGAGGAATCCGACACGGTAGATTATACGGCCGGAAGCATCATAGAATTGAAAAAAGGAGAGCGGCACCGGTTGGTCGGCACGGACCAGTGGGGCATCATCGCTGAAATCTGGAAACATACCGATTCTCATCATCCCTCCGATGAAGAAGACATCGTCCGTCTGAAGGACGATTACGGCCGTCAAGAGTGATCTCACAAATCCACGGAATTACCGGAACCACAGAACCAC
>SKNT01000121.1 GCA_007120385.1 Balneolales bacterium | reverse complement strand
TACTTGGCCGCCATGGTCTTGGTGATCGCCGCCGTAAGCGTCGTCTTTCCGTGATCCACGTGACCGATCGTTCCTACGTTTACGTGGGGCTTGGTACGTTGAAAAGTTTCTTTTGCCATGATTGGTGATCTTTTAAATTATAATGTTTGCTCATTTTTGTTGTACGCTGCTGAAGTACTGCACTATCCGAGCCGCTACTCGGATTTGAACCGAGGACCCCTTCCTTACCATGGAAGTGCTCTACCTCTGAGCTATAGCGGCTTGCAGGTGGAGCGGGCGACGGGACTCGAACCCGCAACATTCAGCTTGGAAGGCTGACACTCTACCAATTGAGTTACACCCGCACTAAGTGGGGAGGACAGGATTCGAACCTGTGAAGGCGTAGCCAACAGATTTACAGTCTGCCCCGTTTGACCGCTTCGGTACCTCCCCGGGGATTTCAAGAAAAGAAAGAACATCCGTATGAGCCAGTGACCGGATTCGAACCGATGACCGACGGTTTACAAAACCGTTGCTCTACCAACTGAGCTACACTGGCACTGCATCCAGCATGTCGCATACCGGCCTGACAAATCCGGAATCCGGTATATCAGATTATCAAAATGGTTAAAAAATGATAAATAACCGCGATTATCCGCACATATCGAAAGACCTTTAAATTAGGGATATCTGCAACACTTGTCAACAAAACAGTTAAAAATATTTTTATTGCGTTATTTCGGATCACGGCCGGAACAACAGGCATACCGCCATGGCACAGATCCCTTCCTCCCTGCCGATCATGCCGATGCGCTCCGAGGTGGTCGCCTTTACGGAGACTGCGTCCGTTTCCACGCCGAGATCTTCGGCAATGCAGGCGCGCATGCGGTCGATATGGGGACGGAGTTTCGGTCGTTCGGCCACCACTGTGCTGTCAACATTGCCGATCCGGTATCCTTTTTCAGATATCAGTTCCACTGTTTTACGAAGCAGCACGCGGCTGTCGGCCCCTTTCCAGGCGGGATCCGTATCCGGGAAGTGCGATCCGATATCGCCCATGGCAGCCGCCCCCAGCAAGGCGTCGGTAATGGCGTGCAGCAGCACATCGGCATCCGAGTGTCCTTCCAGCCCCTTTTCAAAAGGGATGACCACCCCTCCGAGCACCAGCTTCCTTCCCTCCGACAACCGGTGCAGGTCGTATCCGCAACCTGTTCTTATCGTATTCATGTGTTTAAAATGTTGGATTTCTAAGGTCACATAGAATGCCCATGACGCTTTTAATCATGCTCCTGTGTGACCGGGCGACGGTCATGGACATTTCATCTGTTTAAATGGATTTCCGGCCTGGAGCCGCTACCCTTTGGATTTCTTTTTGTTTTCTTCTTCCTGAGTCATTCCGGCAGATACCCCCGGTACATTCTTCCGAAGCCACTGCTCCGCGAAAAACAGGTCGGCGGGATAGGTGATTTTCAGGTTGTCGTGGCTGCCTTCGACAACATGCACAGGGAAACCCGCATGTTCGACCAGGGAGGCATCATCGGTGGCGGCAAATCCGGCAGCCCGGGCCTTTTCGTTCGCATCCAGAAGCACCTCCGTCCGGAATATCTGCGGTGTCTGGGCCAGCCAGACCCTGCGCCGGTCCGGTGTGGAGGCAATCACGCCGGAATCATCCACCAGTTTGACCGTATCCCTTGCCGGTACGGCAAGTATGGCCGCTCCTTCCGATGCCGCTTTCTCAAGCGCCCGCGTAACCGCATCCATCGGGAAACAGGGACGAACCGCGTCGTGCACCATGACCAGCTCCACCCCTGATTCCATGAGTGCCAGCAATCCGTTCCAGACCGAGTCCATGCGCTCTTTCCCGCCGGGAACCACATCCAGCAGCACATTTCCGGTTTTTCGGGCGGCGATACAACCGGCGGCAATGTCGCGGACCCGGTCTGAGACATTCCCGGATGCCGGGATCACAAGGTGCCGCACCTGTTCTATCTGAAGGATGCGGGTAATGGTGTGGCCCAGGACGGTCAAACCGCCGATCGGCATAAACTGCTTGGGCAGCTCGGAATCCATCCGGCTTCCCCGGCCTGCAGACGGTATGATGACTCCGGTTTGGGGGATCATCGGTCAGATTACGAGCATGGCATCGCCGAAGGAGAAGAAGCGGTATTTCTTGTCCACCGCCTCCTTGTAGGCATGCATCAGGAAATCAAAGTCGGCGAATGCCGCGGCCAGCATGAGCATGGTCGATTCGGGACGGTGGAAATTGGTGATCAGCGCCTCGGTGATCTTGAAATCGTAAGGCGGATAGATGAATTTGTCCGTCCACCCCATGGCCGGCTTGGCGTGTCCGCTGGCCATGGTGCTGGTCTCAATGGCACGCACGGCTGAAATGCCGCAGGCTACCACCTTGTGCTTTTTGGAGTTCAGCACTTCGTTGATGGTGTTGGCGGAATCTTCGGAGATGTAGTAGTTCTCGGAGTCCATCCGGTGCTTGGTCAGATCCTCGACTTCCACCTGGCGGAAGGTTCCCCAGCCGATATGCAGCGTGACGGGCGCCATGCGCACACCCTGGTCCTTGAGTTTGGCTATCAGCTCTTCGGTGAAGTGCATTCCCGCCGTGGGAGCGGCAACGGCGCCGCGCTCCCGGGCGAAAATGGTCTGGTAACGCTCCTTGTCCGCCTCCTCGGGCTTGCGCTTGATGTAGGGCGGAAGCGGCATCTCGCCCAGCTCGTCCAGCATGGCGTAGAGTTTGTCGTTGGGTTCGTCGGAAAGAAACCGGATGGTGCGACCGCGCGAAGTGGTATTGTCCACCACCTCGGCCACGAGATTGTCGCCAAAGTAGAGCTTGTTGCCGATGCGAATCTTGCGGGCAGGCTCCACAAGTACGTCCCACAGCTTGTTTTCCGGCTGAAGTTCGCGGAGGAGAAACACCTCGATGGAAGCGTCCGTCTTTTCTTTTTTGCCTTTGAGCCTGGCGGGAAAAACTTTCGTGTTGTTGTATACCAGGCAGTCACCCTTGTTGAAATACTTGTGTATGTCGGCAAATTTCTCATGGGTGATGGACTTGTCGGCCCGGTTCAAAACCATCAGTTTCGCAGCGTCTCGGGGTTCTACTGGATATGAGGGGATTTTTAACTTCTCAAATTCGTATTTGAAATCCGTTAATTTCATGTTGGTCATGGTAAATTCGAATAATGTAATAACGTGTTGTAGAACTGCGAAAAGTTCAGTAATATAGTGTTTTTAGGGGCGCTTTACAAGCTTTATCTGTTGACGGAGGTGTGCCAGAGCGGTCGAATGGGGCGGTCTCGAAAACCGTTGTACACTATGTGTACCGGGGGTTCGAATCCCTCCACCTCCGCCAAATCACTGTACGGTGGGCTTCTGCATGGTGCTGCAATACCGGCACCGTGCAAAATGGCACAAAAAAAATGTGCCGGAAAAGCGTATTCTGCTTGACATAATTTGAATGTTTTCGTTACGTTTACTATACAACGAAACTTACGCAGGCAAGTGCGGTTCCAACAACCCGCCTACACCGTTTCAAACCGGACCATTATGAAAAAATATCCGATCCTGATCCTTCTAGCCGGATTGCTGGCATTCCCCTTTTCGCAGGTGGAAGCGCAGTTCCGTTCAGACAACAGCTCTTCACTGAACCGCACTGGTCCCATTCTACGCACACATGACCAGGACCGGACCTCCCTGTTCGGCCTGCAGGATTTCCGCATGGACCATTCCTACGAGATGACCGTGGGGTCGTTTGGGGGCGACATGTTCAACCGGAACACCTACACGAACACCATGCATCTGATGTTCAACGACAATCTCTACGGACGGGTGGATCTTGCCATGTCGCACTCCCCGTTCGGCTCCGGCTTCATGGGGCAGAACGACCAGACCCAGTTTTATGTACGCAATGCCGAACTGAACTACAAGCTGAACGAGAACACCCGTTTCCAGATCCGCTTCCAGCAGATACCCCATGGGTATGGATACGGCTACGGATACCACCCCCACTACCGCAGAAACCATATGTATGACCCTTTCCGCGCATGGTAATACAAGGAGACCGGTTGACAGCTGAGAACCTACTCAGTACCATTTGAATGACAGAAAAAGAGCGTTCTCACTACCTGTTACATGCCTCGCTGGGTTTTTTGAGTATCCTGTTGCTGATTCTCCTCACAGCCCTGTTCACCCGCATCATCTATCCGCGTATCGTTTCGGAACGCACGGAAGTCAGCACCCTCCTGAGTGAAGTGATCCAGGTGGAGGTTCGCAACGGCTGCGGCATTCCCGGGCTGGCCAGCCGGTTTACTTCCGTCATGAGACAGAACGGATTTGATGTCGTTGAATCGGGTAATTTTGATACGTTCGACGTCACCCGCTCGTTTGTCATTGACCGGAGCGGCAACATGGAAAATGCCCGCAGGGTGGCCCGGGCCCTTGGCATTCCCGACGACCGGATCATCCGGGAGATATCTCCTGATTTCTATCTCGATGCAACGATCGTCATCGGTTCTGACTACGAGTCACTCACCCAGTAATAAAGATGCAATCCACTACACTGCCTATGAACCAAACCCCTTCTTCCAAAACCCGCACCACCAAAAAAAAGGAGCCCGGTTTTGCCCCGCTTGTTTCCCTTATCAATGAAGCCCTGCTTGAAAAAAAAGCAGAAAAACTGCGTGTGCTTGACGTGCGCAAGCTGACCACGCTGACCGACTATTTCATCGTATGCCAGGGTGGCTCCGACACCCAGATCCGGGCCCTTGCCAACAACGTAACCGAAAAGATCAAGGAGAAGGCCGGCGAACACGTGTGGCGCAAGGAAGGCCTGGAAAGCAGAAAATGGGTTGTGCTCGACTATGTTGATGTCGTCGTTCATATCTTCAATGAAGAAACACGGAATTTCTACGCTCTTGAGAACATGTGGAATGATGCCGAAGTCACGGAAATCAAAGACGACCCCGCTTGACGAAGCCACAATCCGGGAGCACGGCTGCTCCCGGCGGCTGTCCGCTGCACTGCTGATGCTGATGGCGCTGGGCATGGCCGTACCGGCCTCCTGCGCCTCCGGGGATAAAAACCGGACCGATCCGCCGGGCACATCCTCCCACCATCCCGAAACGCCGCCCCCGGACATCCGCGTCCAATACAGTCCCGCCTATATAGAGAATGCCGACTATTTATCCGGGCCTCCGGGCCATTACCTGCACATCAGCGGCCATCTGCCCACCCCGTGCCACCAGCTGGCCGAGCCGGAATTTGAGACGGAGGGCGACACTCTGCACATCACACTGAAATCGTGGCAAAAACCGGAGGTTATGTGCGCACAGGTCCTCGAACCCTTTGTATATTATCTCTCTCCGGAATCATACGGAATTCGTGTGCCGGAACACATCCGGGTAAACGGGGAAGCGATCACGCTTAAGGAAGAAGAAAAACGTTGAGCTGCAATTCAAACCATTATTATTATGCGCGTACTTGTTACAGAACCCCAACCCGGAAAGGGAATTGAACTGCTTTCCGCCCGCTACGAAGTCACCGTAGGCGAACGCGGCGAGTTTGACAGAGAAGAGCGGCTCAAGGAAGTGATCGGCTCCTATGACGCCCTGCTCAGCTGCCTCTCCACACCTGTCACGGGTGATGTGCTCCGGACCGGCAAGAAACTGCGGATCGTTTCCAATTACGCCGTCGGCTACAATAATATTGATGTCGAGACGGCAAAGGAGCTGGGCATCCTTGTTTCAAACACACCGGACGTGCTCACCGAGGCAACCGCCGACTGCGCCTTTGCCCTGCTGCTGAGCGTCGCCCGCCGGATGCGCGAAGCCGAAGACAGCCTGCGGGCGGGTGAATTCGACGGCTGGCACCCGTTCGGGTTTCTTGGCACCGAGATAAGCGGCAAGAATGCGGGTATCCTGGGCATGGGCCGGATCGGCCGCGCCTTTGCCCGTCGCGCCCGCGGTTTCGGCATGAAGATTTTATATCACGACACCTCACAGCTCGAGCCTGCGGACGAAAAGAAATACGGGGCCACCTGGGTGGATTCGGTCGACGAGCTGGTTAGGAAGTCCGACTTCCTGTCCCTGCACTGTCCGCTCACACCCCAGACCCGCCACGCCATCAACAGGGAACGGCTGGCCATGATGAAGCCGGAGGCCATCCTCATCAACACCGCACGCGGACCGGTCGTGGACGAGGCCGCCCTGGCCGAAGCGCTGCACGGGAAACAGATCGGCGGGGCCGGACTTGATGTCTTCGAGAAGGAGCCGGAAGTCCACCCGGACCTGCTGACCGCGCCCAACTGCGTGCTGCTGCCGCACATTGCCAGTGCCACCCGCGAGACGCGCGCCCGCATGAGCGCCCTGGCCGCATCCTCCATCATTTCACACCTGGAGGGCAAGCCCGACGATGCCATCCCCACCCTTGTCTACCGGCGGGATTCATGAACGCATGATGCCAGCCCGTTCCATCAACGAGGAATCGCGCACCATCCTGAGGCTCGGACTCCCCATGGTGGGTGCACAGCTCGCCCAGATATCGATGAGTTTTGTGGATACGGTGATGGCAGGCAACTATCATCCGGACGACCTGGCCGCGGTAGCCATCGGGTCGAGCTTCTTCATGCCGTTCTTCACCATAGCGATCGGCAT
>SKNT01000228.1 GCA_007120385.1 Balneolales bacterium | reverse complement strand
GTCGTCCGCATCCTGGCCGTCATTTTCCGGGTCGTCTGCCGCAAAGGTCTCTTCTTCCGGATCCTCCGTGTTTTCAGCGGCGGCTGTTTCGTTTTCCGATGCCGCCTCATCGCCGGATTCATCGGATTCGTTCTCATCGTCTTTGGGCAGGGCTTCGTTGACGATGATGGTCCGGTCCAGAAATACGGTATTGTTCAGTTTTTCGATGGCCTGCCGGGCATCCTTTTCCTCGGCCATCTCCACAAAACCGAAGCCCCGTGATCTGCGTGTGACCTTGTCCCTGACAATGAATGCATTGGTCACCTCACCAAAGTTCTCAAAAAGTTCCTTAAGCTCTTTCTGCCTGGTCTTCCATGCCAGGTTTCCAACATAGATATTCATGGTGTGTATGCTGATATAAGAGTTTGATTTGTCAATGCAACATGCTGATCCGTGCATTGTTTGCCAATATAAAAAAAGCAGGCCGCGCATAAAAGCGGCCTGCTTTGTATCAGTAACATTTTTGGATGCGGACCAAACCGGTAAGACCGGCTCAGCTGCTTCCGCATCACCGTGCGATGCCGGTTACACGTTGAAGGTGTCGCGTCCAAGATACTCGGCACTCAGTCCCAGCTGTTCTTCAATGCGCAACAGCTGATTGTACTTGGCCAGGCGGTCGGTGCGGCTCATCGAGCCGGTTTTGATCTGACCGGCATTGGTGGCCACGGCAAGATCGGCAATGGTCGTGTCTTCGGTTTCGCCCGAACGGTGCGAGATGACCGCGGTGTATGCGTTCTTGTGCGCCAGTTCGATGGTATCCAGTGTCTCGGTGAGCGTACCGATCTGGTTGACCTTGATCAGGATCGAGTTGGCTACACCCTGCTCTATTCCTTTGGCCAGACGCACCGAATTGGTCACGAACAGGTCGTCGCCCACCAGCTGCACCTTCTCGCCAACGGCGTCGGTGAGTTTTTTCCAGGCATCCCAGTCGTTTTCGTCCATGGCATCCTCAATGGAGATGATCGGGTACTTGTTCACCCAGTTGGTCCAGAATTCCACCATCTCTTCGGGGGATTTCTTCGAACCGTCGCTCCACTTGAACTCATAGAGGCCGGTCTCCCTGTTGTAGAACTCCGATGCGGCGGGATCCAGGGCAAGGAGCACATCCTCGCCGGGCTTGTAGCCGGCCTGTTCGATCGCCTTGAGGATCACTTCAATGGCTTCCTCGTTGCTTTTCAGGTTGGGAGCGAATCCACCCTCGTCACCGACGGTAGTGGCGTATCCCATTCCGGAAAGCACTTTCTTGAGGTTGTGGAAGATCTCGCCGCCCATGCGCATAGCGTGGGAGAACGACTCGGCGCCGCTCGGCATGATCATGAATTCCTGCAGGTCCACGTTGTTGTCGGCATGCGATCCGCCGTTGATGATGTTCATCATCGGTACGGGGAGCACCTTGGCATTCACACCGCCTACATAGCGCCAGAACGGGATTTCCAGTTCGTTGGATGCGGCATCGGCCACGGCCAGCGATACGCCGAGCATGGCGTTGGCACCCAGTTTCGATTTGTTTTCGGTTCCGTCGAGTTCAATCAGAAGCTGATCGATGTCGACCTGGTTAAACACATTGTATCCGACCAGCTCATCAGCAATGGTTTCATTGACGTTTTCTACAGCCTTGAGCACGCCCTTGCCCATGTAGGCATCGCCGCCGTCACGCAGTTCCACTGCTTCGTGTTCCCCAGTGGAAGCACCGGAGGGTACAGCGGCGCGTCCCATGGTTCCGTTTTCCAGGATCACATCGACTTCCACAGTCGGGTTTCCTCTGGAATCAAAAATCTGACGTGCAATAATGTCTTCAATAATAGCCATGTTGGTTGAATGATTAGTTTGTTGGTTTCGTTATGAAATCTGCCATAAGGTATGGTTTTTTTTGCTAATTTGGAAGAAAACGGTAGCAAAACATGGCCCGGCGCATACTGTCCGGCAACATCCGGCATACCTGACGATAACGCCGATCCGGCTGCCTGCGAGAAACAATTTTCAACATCCCTTATTATGAATCCTGCTTATTTATTTGACATTGACGGAACCATTCTGAAAGTGAAGCACAAGGCCAACCGGAAGCTGATCCAGCGTATCCTGGAGCGTTTCGGTATCAATCATACTGAAGTGGAGGAGCTTGATTTTGCCGGCAAGACCGATCGCGACATCTTTTCGGACCTGTTGAAGCAGCCTGATGAGGACATGTTCCACCAGGTCAAACAGATCTATCTCCAGGAGCTGGAACGCAACCTCACTCCCGACGACATCCATGTCTATTCCGGTGTTCATGATTCCCTGGAATATCTGCGAAATAAAACGGCGTGGACGGGGCTTCTGACTGGCAATTTCGCACGTGCCGCCAGAATCAAGCTGGCTGCCATCGGGCTGCTCGAACCGTTTCGCTTTGGCGCCTATGGTGATGATCACCATGATAGAAATGATTTGCCGCCCAGTGCGTTTGATGAACTGATACGCCAATCGGGGGAGCCTTTCAAGCCCTCGGATCTGGTCATCATAGGAGACACACCCAGGGACATCGCCTGCGCACGGTCTTTCGGTTCGATTGCCGTGGCTGTGGCCACAGGCACCTATTCATATGAAGAGCTGAAGGACTGCCGGCCCGATGCCATCCTGCACTCCCTGGAGGAGTTCCCGGCGTGGAACGAGCGTTTTATGGCCAACTAACCTACCACATGCCGCCGAAGACAAACGTGATGTGAGGGGTGCCGAAGAAATGCTGTTTGTCGGCCGCCGGCTCCAGTACTCCGGGGGCCTGCTGTTCGGGCGGCAGGTTGAAGTCAAAATCGGTGATGAACGGACCCGGTCGGTAGGGTTCCATCATCTGAATGCCGTCCGGGTAATAGTTGAAGTAATAGCCGATGCGTATCGTCTGGATGTTTCCGAAATCGCCTCCGAGGTTTGCCCCGATGGCCAGCTGTCCGGCCGCTCCCAGGATGAAAGTGCCCTGTCCCCAGCCCTGAAACACGTCATAGTGCTGTTGTGTAAGACCCTGAAACTGCGGACGGAATCCCATGTTGAACATGTCATGGTCGTAATAGGGATAGACAAACGCCGGTACCGGTCCGCCGGATGCCTGGACGAAAAGCCGGAAGTTGTCCGAGAGTTGTTCCGGAAACAGGCGGCGGCTCACACCCAGCATGACGGGAAATGACATTACCCGGTTGTGCTTGTTTGGTATCACCGTATAGCCCCAGTACCCCTGGAAACTCTGTTCGGACTCATCGCGGACGCTGCTGATCTGAAACTCAAGATAAGCCTTGGTGTAGCGCGAAAGCACACGGCGGTACTCCCCGCCTATGCCGAAGCCGAAGTTGTTGAGCTGCATCCGGAAACCCATCCCGTTCCGGATGTCGAAGTCCTTCGGTGAAAGCGGCCGTTCCATTTCGGCCAGCTCGGGTTCCCTGTGATCCTGTGCCGCAGCCGGCGCGGACAGCCCCTGGAGCAGGATCATCAGGGACAAGGCGGCTAATATTCCAGAAAATCGGTACATGACGGTATTTTGATAGAACGAATTGGGTGGAAGGTACGTTTTTTACAAGTAATGCGTAATTGTTAAAACGCATACTTGCGAATGAGCCATACAATTGTATTTTCTTAAAGCTTTTTTAATTTCATATCGTTTCCGCGTTTGTAACGTTTATACGATTTGGATGGTATATACCCGATAACACAAAAGATGAAATGGCAAACATAAACAGGCTGGAAATTTTTGGCCCCATATCCACACTCAAGCGCATCGGAGAGGTTCTGTACGAACAGACCCCGCACGTGCATTATTTCAAGCGAGATATTTCAGAAGGAAGGAGCATACGCGTATTCGTATATGAAGATCGTAACACGGCGGTACACTGTTCACGCTGTGTGACATGCATTGTATCCGAGGATCCCTCCGCAATCAGCATGGAAATTGTGGATGTAGGCAAGCAAAGCGGATTCCGTGGTTCGCAGGAGCCGGACGAGCAACCCGTCTATGAGCAGCTCCTGGATTTCATTCTCGATTTCGGCAAACAATATGGGCTGACGGTCCAGGAACGGACCCCTGAATTAGAGGGAAAGGAAGAGCAGTGATCAGCAAGCCGGAACAAACCGGTGAATGGACGGTAGTCGGTATGCTTGAGTGGGCGACCGGCTATTTCCGGTCACGGGATGTGCCGTCGCCCCGCATGAGCATTGAGTGGCTGCTCGCACACGTCCTTGATCTGAAGCGGCTGGATCTGTACCTGCAATTTGACCGCCCGCTGACAGCGGATGAGCTCGACACACTGCGTCCGCTCGTGCGGCGCCGGGCAGAACACGAACCGCTTCAATACATAACCGGATCCACGGATTTCTACAATCTGACCCTTCAGGTTGCAACCGGCGTGCTCATACCCCGGCCGGAAACCGAGCAGCTTGTGGAACTGATGCTTCGGGATCATCCCGATAATGATGAGCTTCGCCTGGCGGACATCGGTACCGGATCCGGGTGCATAGCACTGGCGGTTAAAAAAGAACGTCCCGGCTGGCAGGTAACGGCCATTGATATCAGTTCCGAGGCGCTGCAGCTGGCCGGATTGAATGCACGTGAGCATGGATTGGACGTCCATTTTGTGCAGGCCGATCTGGCTTCCTTCCAACCACGGGAAAAGCAGCATATCATCATATCCAATCCGCCGTATATCCCCGGGGAGGAAGTATCCGGCCTGTCCCGTGAAGTGGCCGCCTTCGAGCCCGCCGAAGCGTTGACGGCACCCGACATAGAGAAGGTATACCGGGACCTGCTGCGGCTGTGCCGCGAATACCTCCTTCCGGGTGGATATTTCTATTTTGAGATCAATGAAAGTCACGGAGATAAGATATTGTTTTTATGCAACTCCGGACCTTTCCATTGCCGGCTTGCAAGGGACTACTCGGGGAAAGACCGGTTCCTTATAGGAAAATTGGAGGAATAGGCGGTTAACATATTGTCGGGGCATGAGTTAACACATCCGCCCGGCAATGGTAACACAAAAGCAACACGACGTGTTGATAACTTGTTGAAAACTTTTTCCTGACAGACCTGCGGTTTCAGAAAGCGCAACGCGCTGTCTGTCAGTCCATTTTTTTACAGTTCAGGAAGCCGCATACAGTTCGAACATATCCGGGCATAATCAACTGTGCTGCAAATATTTATGCTATCAGGACCCATGTGGATAAATACCCCTGTTCCAGAGGTATTATTTTTTGACAAGTATCGCAATTATTGGCATCTTCCGTTTGGCCGCAATGGCATTGAGGTTGCATGATGTGGATAACTGATCATATTTTTAAAAAGTCAAGCAGAATATCTGGTTTTTTTCATGGTAGAAACAGAAAAAAAGACAAGCCGTATAGAATCGGAGGAGAAGGAAACGGCAAACTCTGCATGGGGCCAATGTCTTGAGATAATCAAGGACAATATTAACTATCAGAAATACAAGTCCTGGTTCCAGCCCATTAAACCGGTAGCCCTTGACCAGAAGACGCTGACCATACAGGTCCCGTCGCAGTTCTGGTACGAATGGCTGGAGGAGCACTACTACAATATCATGCGTTCCACCATCACCAAGGTATTGGGAGACGGTGCGCGTTTCGAGTATTCGATTGTGCTGGAAAAGGCCGAGCAGGACCATGATGACCGCTCGGTGCGCATGCCGCAACGCTCTTCTCCGCCCATGCATCCCGAGCCCGGAGCGTCCTACGACCATAACGGGTACCATCCCTCCTACTCCTCGGAAAGCATTCAGAACCCTTTTGTCATCCCCGGGATCCGCAAATACAAAATAGATCCCAATCTGAACGAGAACTACGTTTTCACCCAGTTCATTGAGGGTGACTGCAACCGTCTGGCCCGGTCGGCGGCCATTGCCATTGCCGAGAATCCCGGCAAGAACTCGTTCAATCCGTTTTTTATCTACGGCGGAGTGGGGCTGGGCAAAACGCACCTGGTCCAGAGCATCGGCAACAAGATCCGGCAGGATTTCGGGGACGAGTACTCCATCCTCTATATCTCATCGGATCAGTTCACAAACGAATTTGTCCATTCCATCCGGAACAACCGGGCCCGCGAGTTCTCCATGTTCTACCGGAACATCGACGTGCTCATTGTGGATGACATCCAGTTTTTCAGCGGCAAGGAGAAGACCCAGGAGGAGTTCTTCCATATTTTCAACGCGCTGCACCAGGATGGCAAGCAGATCATCATGACCAGCGACCGGGCGCCCAAGGACATCCAGGATATCGAGGAGCGGCTTATCTCCCGCTTCAACTGGGGGCTGAGCGCCGACCTGCAGATGCCCGACTATGAAACGCGTTACGCGATCCTGGAGAAGAAAGCAATGGAGAACGGCATCGAATTCGACCCGGAGATCTTCGAGTTCATCGCCCACAATTTCAAATCCAGCGTGCGCGACCTGCAGGGCGCCATCATCAAACTGCTGGCCACCGCATCCCTCCAGAAAATAGACAATATCGACCTGCCGATGGCCAAGCGCATCCTCAAGGATCTGATCAAGGAGACCAAGAAGCACATCTCCATCGAGGATATCCAGCGGCTGGTGTGCGAGTATTTCGGCATCGATCCCAACAAGGTGCGGGAAAAAACGCGGAAGCAGGAAATTGTGGAAGCGCGGCAGAT
>SKNT01000141.1 GCA_007120385.1 Balneolales bacterium | reverse complement strand
GGGTGCCCGTTCGCATGCACTTCACGCCGCGACGCCCGCCCCACCACCCGGTCGTCCTCATCCACAATGTCCAGCGGCTCGTCGGATTGATCAGCCGAAGAACCTGAATCCCGCATAGAATCAGCCATAAGCAACTTCCGGAAGTATGCAGCATTTCCCTGCCAGGTCCACTCAAGCCTGCAATATAAGAACACACGGTTCACGGAACCATTCATGCATGTCGTGTTGAGACCCCCCCCCAGCCGAATCCGGAGGGCGCGGCTCCGTCCGCGCCGTGGAACGGGGAATGACGCCTTTCTTTGCATCCGGTGCGAAACGGCAAGGACGGAGCCTTGCCCTCCAATATAATGTCGTCCGTATCGCGCAACGCCTTGGAAGCACGCAAACGATTGCATGAAACACGGGCATCCTGCCCGCCTCTTCGCGACGAGACGCCCGCGCTCCTGTTCTCCCACAATCATGCAAACACTTCTGCGCCCATATCGGCAGTCACGTCTCTTCAATTCCTCCTCCGCCACCGTCGGGCCAGCGCGAATCCGAGCACGCCCAGGCCGAATGCCAGCGCGTAAACCCTCGGTTCGGGGATCGCCCCGGCCACAATCGGTTCACCTTGAACGCTGTTCCAGGCCCAGTCGTGTACGGTCAAGGTCTCCGCCGAGGCACTATGCTCAACACGAATCCAGCCGTAATAGGGCAGCGCATCGGGGTCGTCCCAGCCGAATCTATTCTCAAACACCCGCACCCCAACAAAGCCGGTGGTGTCGTAAAAGTTGCCATCGCCGATTGTGTTAGCTAACCTCCCAGTCCCTCTTCCAATCTCCTCCCAAACAAGACTGCCTGAAATCTCCATACCCGTGTCCAACCGAGCAGCCAAAAAGTCAGGATCGGCCACCGCCTGCACGGTACTTGCACTCTCCTTACTCATAAAACTCCACCAGAACTCATTATTAGGAAAGGTTCTGGTCCTGAATAATAATCCTTCCAAGAATCCACTGAACTCAAAGGAAGCTGACTCGTCTTCGGTGTTCCCAAGCATAAAGCCTTCATCGGGAATATAAATGATTGGCGCACCGCTTCCGTCCGGAATCCACGCCACTCCGCAAGCCCCAATGACAATCAGAATTTTAAATTTTTTATTCATCTTACCCTCACGTCCATTCATTAACTTCACTTACCGTCCGGCACAACCCGAATCGATCCGTCTTCCAAGAATACAGCAGAATCGAATTGATAGTCTGCCGCGTCGGCCACAACCACCTTCACCCGGTACTGTTTGCCGCCTTCCACTTTTCCCGGGCCTTTGTACTTCAAGATCGATACGACATTGTGCGTCTCAAGATCATGTTGCAGGTATTTCCCGCCAATGGCTCCAGCGACACCTGAAGTATCCTCGATAATACCCCACTCTCGCGCGCCAAGTCCCAATGTCTTCCAGCCGGCGGGGATCCTTTTTTCGGGTTGATACTGTCCGAAATCAGTGCATTTGACGAACCCGTCGTCGACTTCAAAGAGGTCCCAGCGCAAGTCACTTCGGTCAGTGGGGTTTCCTATTGCATCGCTCGCTGTATGCAGGTGCACAACACCGACAAATCCATCACCCAAAGGATCTGTTTCGTCCGTAACGTTGATCGCCCACGGGGTTTCCGGATCATCCGGCTCATCTTCTTCATCCCCCTCCCAGAACCTGGCTCGAATAGTGTTGCCTTCCACTTCAGCCCGAATCCAATACCATTCGTTTTCGGCGAACTGGAAATCGCTCTCAGGGTCGTTAATCTCGATCGATTTCAATACCGTCACAGTGTCTCCAGGAAACTCGAGTCTATTCTTGTTGGGAATTATGAAGGTGTCATGCCCAAGCGTATTATGCTCCTCGATTTTATAGAGCGTAAAAACCACATCCCCGGAGTCCCTGCCAAAGGCGATGGCATAGCCGGAAAATTCATTCTCCAGGTTATGTTGCCCCTTCAAAACGACGCCTCCCCATCCGGATTCAGCAATGCCGCTGCTGGCTGCCATGTTCGCCTGACGAATCCGGGTCTTGACGCTGACATCCCCATACATCTTCGCAGGCCCTCCGGACGCTGTAATCCTGCCGGTAAAGCCGGAGTAACCAAATGAATGAGGCGGTTGGCCCGAAATATTGGGAGTGAAACCGGACTCCTCCTCGTTCATCTTGTCGCCAAAGGATGTCGTGCCGGCATTAAAAATGTTGATCGCGTGACTGTGGCTTTCGGTTTCCGGAAGCACCCCGATGTTCACCCGGCTTTCGGGGACAATCTCCCCATGGTCATCGAGTTCGTAGACAAAAACGCCCATGGCGTCATTCCGAATATCCCCAGCCAAATAATACTCATCCGACGCGAAGAAAAACTCCATATTCAGTTCTCCGCTGACGACAGAGGGGGCCACTTCAAAGTCAAAAATGATTCCGGCGGCATCCACACTGTTAAATGTTTCCGATAGAGGAGGAACACCCCGCCCACTCCAAAAGCCTTGATTGCGCATCCAATGTTCCAGATCCGGGTCCCCGGGCTGTTGCATATTCTCGCTTTGTTCAGGATCGTTTTCATCCCACCGCTCCGCCTCCCCCGTACTGAACACCCAGCCGCTGTCGATCGGCAGTTCGTCGGCATCGCCGCCGGAGAAAGTACCGCGCATGGCTTCGGTGCCGATATATTGAATCGTGCCCGGGAGCACCTTCAGGTTCGCGGTTTCACTGAAGAGACTGGCAATAGGCGCGGATGCAAGGGGCAAGGGCGATTTCCGAATACGCATAAAAAAGCGATCATCGTTCGCCTGACTGATATTAAGCTCCCGGGCGATGGGTGCTCCGTAGGTTTCGATCACCTCCGGAAGCGCATCCCACTGTATCAGATCCTCGGAAACATCGATTTCGTAGGAATGGAACATACGCCCCCACCAACTGAGAATCATCGTATCCACCGTGGACCCTTCGGTCACAAGAAGCCCTTCGTTATGGTCCCAGGGCGTTTGGGCTTCGATCGAAGAAAAGGACAGCATGAAGGCCACGCAGCAAGCACAAGGAAGGGGAATAAGTTTTTTCATGTTCTTTGTTTGAATTTGAGGTTTCAAAAGATCCCGGCGATAGGGGCGGTCAGCGTTGCGGGGGTTCCACGGGCCAGAAATGGATCACCGTCGGTCGCTGCACCGGAGGATTGGCTTCCCGGTGGCGCTTCCAGGCGGCGTTGAGCGCCTCGCGCCGCTGGCACTCAAGTTTCAGCCGCTCCTCGTTTTGCCGGTACCAGGCGTGCAGGGCGTCGATGGGTGCGAGGTCATCCCCTGCGGGCGTGATACCGTCCCCGGACTCCACAATGTATCCGGCGCGTTCCGAATCGAACGAGTCGCTGGCCGGCAGGAGGTGTTCGCGGCCGCGTATAGCCTCCTCGCCGATCCCCATCAACAAAGTATAGTAGGTCCGTCCGTCACCGGCCTCAAAACCGCGAACGCCGCGCATGAAGTTGAAATCGATGTTGGAATAGACCGTGTGCCTTTGCCCCCCGCTCTCCCATCTGATGCGGGATATTTCCCGATCGTAGATGGTCACGGACAGGGTCAGAATAACGTTCTCCAGGTAATTCGTGCGTTGGAGGTAGTACAACTCAACCAGGGACAGGTCGAAATCCCGAGCCACCTCCAGCTCTTCCTCGGTAAACTTCGCGTAGGGATCCGTTTCTTCCTCCGGCTCCGGCGGGGGAATATCGGGCGGGCTCACCCGGTTCATAATGAGATTCGTGCCTCTTTCGCGGGAGACCTCGCGGGTTTCGAGAACATCGAACTCAATCCGCTTGAGGGGTCGCGCGGCTTCACGCTCCGCCCGCGCCGCGACCTCCGCCTGGATGATCGCGTCGGCCTCCGCGTCGCTCAAGGGCAGGAGCTCATGGCTATCGCCGGCGCCGGCGACGAACCATGGCAAGGAAGTAAGCAGGAGGAGATATCGAATCTTCATGGTGATTGGGCAGGATTGTTGTTATTGCTGAAAAACCTCGGGGCGGCTCCAGAATCGCCGGAGCTAAATGATCGTATACTTATTGTATACAATAAAAAGAATGCATCGGGCCTGTGTCAACCCTTAAAATTTAGGAAATAGAAAAAACAAACAGGCGTGAGAGGCTGCCATTCCGGGAGGTTTTGTGTCGCTTCTTACGTAAGCCGGAGGGAGGGCGTTTTCTCCTTTCGCGCCGGTTTCGTCTGCTAAAGCAGGGCGCTACGGGGAATGGCGCTTGCTTGAGCTTGCGTTTCGATAGGCGGCTCTATCTTAACCGAGTAGCATTGAGGTTAAGAGCCTTTCGCATGAGACAGGCCCAAGGATCAAAATCGCCGGCGGAATCCCATTCCGACGAAGTTCGAACCTCCGGCCCGGCTCAGCGCATCGAAAACACCGGAACGGTGGTGCACCCGGGTGAACACCTCCCAGGAATTCCCCCCGGGCGGAGCCGCGGTAATTTCGAACGGCATGTAAAACAGCCGGCGCGATGCCCGATCGTGGCGATCCGCCTCGATGGCGGGGACTTCCGAGGCGTACGAAGGTCCGGCGCCCAGCGCGATACTGGTGTCCAGAAAATCGTCCCACGGAAATCGTCGCCACCGCAGCAACAAGGCCGCATTGATTTCGCCGTGCCTTTGTTTCCCCCAGTGCCGCGCCACCTGCCCTTCCAATTCCCACCGGGCAAGATCGCCGTGCTCGAACAAAACCCGGGAGGCCGCCAGGACGGCGACGTAGGAGGAACGAAAGTCCGTATCGAGGCGAACGATTTCGTTGAACCTCGTGTACGTGACCTGACCCACATACCCCGACACCGACCAACGCGGCGACTCAGGCCCCATCCGCTGAATCCCGATTTCCTTATCCGTGGGAATCTCAGCCGGCGCTCCCGAAAAAACCGGGAACAGCATTAACCCGGAAACCAGAATCACACCTTTGCCAACGGAATACATCGGGACCTTCTTCGCTCCAGGGAGAAAAGCTTCGATCGCTGAAGAACGCTCATTCAGCCACGTATCCGCGATGCAAATATATCCGGCTGGCCTCGCCTTCCAGGAAGGTGCTGTTGACCACCACCGGACGCCCCTCCGGGTCCGCTGCGAGCTTGCGCATCAGCAACCCCTGCTGGCTTCCGCTGAAACCCAGCGAGGGATCGGACGAACCTTTCACCAGGGCGGGCGAAGAAAAGCTTTCCCCACCATCGTCGGAAAAGGCCACGCCCAGCCCCAAGGGGCGTGGGTAGGGCCGGGGAAAATGTTCCCAGTTAAGAAACAGGCGACCGTTTTCACTCACCGCCAGCCGGGGATAGTGTACGCTATGTCCCCCGTGCGCATCCTGCGGGACCAGGAGGCGGGGATGCTCGAAGGTTTCTCCCCCGTCGTGCGAGCGCGTAAAGCGAAGATGATACTGCTGCCGAATTCCCCGCGGACTCTCCCCATAAGCCAAGTGGAGAGTCCCCTCCCCGTCCAAGGCGAGCGAAGGCGTATCAGAGTGACCGTCGCTTTCACTCACGCGGCGCGGCGCACCAAAAGATTGGCCCCGGTTGTTTGAACGGACCAGATGAATGTCCGCCGCATCATCCTCGCCTGTTGTCCAAGCCAGAAAAACGTCTCCCTCATCGGAGGCGGCGAGCGACGGCGCTCGTGCCGGGGCACTCGTCCCACTGGCCACAATCGCTTCAGCCTCCGAAAAACTCCTCCCGCCGTCATCGGAACGTCGGAACCAAAGTCCGCCCTCGTACTCGGTCCAGGCGACATACACATCCTCCCCCGGCCCAATGGCGATGTCCAGGCTGCCGTTGTCCCACATCTCCCGCGACAATCGTCCCTTGCCGGCGCCGGCGGGACTGTTGGATAGATTTTTCGGCTCGCTAAAGTTCCTCCCGCCATCTTCCGAACGGGAGAACAGGATTTCGCCGCCGTGAGATCCTCCGGAGAAGATGATTTCCTGCCAGAGGACGAGAATCGTGTCCGCATCCGCGAAAACCAACCGCGGCAGCCAGGAGAAAACCTCCGGGCTATTGGAAATATTGACCGATCCGTCCATCCGCGGTTGACCCGTTCCATCGAACAGCCGGAAGTGAATATCCTGTTCCGAATGAACCGCCCACAAGACACCGATTCGGTCTTCCCCCCAAACCGCGACCGCCGCGTCATCGACAAAATCGAAGTTCGATTCATTCATTCGCCACGGGCCCCGGTAGGCGTTGCCCGACGCAATTTCAACCGGCTCGTCCCACCGCATCTGCTTTTCCGATTCATCGCCCCCGGAAGCGACCGGGAACACTCCAAACACCGCGGCAACCACTCCGAAAAAAAACAGCCGTGCCGCAGCATTTCCGCAAATGCCAGACTGCGTTAGATCCATAGGATTCAGCTTATCAGAGAACCCTTCCCATGACAAATCCAAATGGCATAGAGGCTCGATTCCTTGCGAGGCGCAGCCTCGGAGCCGATGTAGTGAAGGTGTCTTGCGTGCCAAACTCACGCTGGTCTGAGGCGAATCCTTGTCACAGTTTCAAGTGGTCTCGGACCAGGCGCTTCAATTGCTCCTGCCGGCCGGTATCCCGATAAGACGGCAAAGGCCGGAGAGCCTCGATCTGCCGCGAGATTTCGATCATCCCGACCGAGGTCAAGAACATCGGAACCTCCCTCTCCCGTGCCAGGGCGATGACCGAGCCATCGG
>SKNT01000097.1 GCA_007120385.1 Balneolales bacterium | reverse complement strand
TCGGCCTGGAGCAACAGTTCGTCGGAGACGTCGTTGGCACCGGTGATGCCGCTGCAAGACGACAGGATAAAAGCAAAGCTGAGAGCTGCGATAAGGGAGATGTTCTTGAAATGTTTCATGGCTAAACCTCGAAGTTAATGTTCATTGTCGTATTGATACTGTTATACTATGTGCAGGACACATTTTACCCCTACATTCATAGGAGTAATTAATACATCATTTGTTACAAACTATTTTGCATTTAGAAAAATCTGATAAAACTAATATGAAAGTGACACATACCATATATTAAAAACCTTTAATAATATAATACACAAATTGTACTTTTCACAAAGTAAAAAATACTTGAATTGCGTTTTTTTTTAGAGTTTCTCTGAAAAATTTGAAATTAGAAAGTAACTTTGGATAAATTGCGACTCGTGCTTAGGTTCAGGTTACCATTGTAAAAACGATACAACACAAGGAATAACAATACATTGTCTTCCGTAACGTCCGATTATTCCGGCTTGATTGACGCCATTCTGCGTGACGACAGAGCGGCAGTTGATTACTTGTCATCTGAGTTGATGAAAAGGGTCATTCTCTATCTAAGAGTAAGAATGGGCGCCCCAGAAAGCATTGCCGAAGAATGTGCCTATCAGGCTTTTTCAGATGTATTTGAGATGATTCGCAACGACAGGATCTCGGACAGAAAATCCATTTTTAAATATTTTCTCACCGCATCCAGGAATGAATACCTGAGATTTAAAAAAATAGAGCAAAGATCTGACCTGGACCCATCCCTTACTGAAAACTTTCTTCCTGAACCCGCACATCAACTCGAAAAGCTTATTGATGAGGAAAAGCAGAAGCAGTTGAAAAAGTGCCTGCAACAACTTAACGACACAAACCGAAGTTTTATCTTGACATTCTTTTCTGCCTCATCGGTGAACCTTCTTGAAATTTCAGAAAGGTTCAATTTCTCATATGCCAAAACGAGAACGCTAAAGACCAGAATTATGCAAGAATTGCAGCGATGTGTGGAGAAAAACAAATAATTACAACTTTTTTCAATTTCATTGCTAATCTGTTTAGAAAAAGTTATAATCACTAATGGCATCTTTTGTCAGACACTGTGCTTTATAAGAGCCGGGAGCTGATTAATCGCATGCTTGTGATGCAATATTTAATAACTAAGGAGTTTTAGAAGTTATGTCAGAAGAACGTGAATCCGGTGTCGTAAAGTGGTTTAACGGTGCCAAAGGTTATGGTTTCATCAGCCGGGATAGTGGCGAAGACTTGTTTGTGCATTTCAGCGAAATTCAAGCGGAAGGGTATCGTGTTTTGAATGAAGGTGAAAAAGTGGAATTCACTGTTGCTGAAAGTGACAAAGGATTACAGGCAAAAGAAGTAATCAAGCTGTAATTACTAACAGGCAGCACTGCCGCCTTGCAATTTCTTTAATATGTTCTGAACAGCAAAAAGCTGGTGCATCCTTGCATCCGCTTTTCCAGCTTTAACTCAGAACTATTATGCTTCGCATACCGCATATACTTTGAGTATGAGGGAGAAGTCTGTATTTTTCAGGGAACTACCTGCGTTCTTTTTTGTTTTAAATGTGTAACTTCCTGCCATTCAGAATACTGATTGCTTACCTTTACCTTGTCCGCTGCGTATTGAAGCAGTTCTATTTGTATGATAATTACGTTAGCCGCTGTTGGTTTCCTCTTCCTACTGCTCATAGCTGTGCTGCTGATCAGAACACTCAGGTACACAAGGCATCATGGGGAAAAAAACCAAGTCATTCCTGGTGATCTTGATATCGATGAAGCCGCTGAACGCCTTAGTGTAGCCATTAGCTTTGAAACCATCTCCACTCAAGGCTCAAATGATTTTAATGAAGATGCATTTCTGAAGATGCATCGTTTTCTTGATAGCGCATTTCCAAATATTCACAGAAAACTCAGCAAAGAGATCATCAATGAGTACAGCCTGCTCTACACCTGGCATGGCAAGAATCCGGAATTGAAACCGGTTATGTACACCTGTCACATCGATGTTGTACCCATTGAGCCCGGAACGGAAAAAGATTGGAAACACCCACCGTTTGAAGGAAAAATTTCCGATGGATTCATATGGGGCAGAGGTGCGATGGATGTCCAGGGTGGAGTGCTGGCAATCATGGAAGCCGTGGAGCATCTTCTTGAAACCGGTTTTGAGCCTGAGCGCACAATATATCTTGGCTTCGGCCACGATGAGGAAGTTGACGGACATCTTGGTGCCTTCGCTATCGGAAAATTACTGCAGGAAAGAAATGTGGAGCTGGAGTTTTTGCTGGATGAGGGCACGCCCATAGTCCATGATATCCTACCGGATCTGCCCAACCCGGTTGCTCTAGTGGCAGTGGCAGAAAAAGGATATCTGAGTCTTGAACTTTCTGCAATGGCAGAGGGTGGCCATTCCTCCGTGCCGCAAGGGTTGACTTCCATAGCGATCCTGAGTGAAGCTGTTCATAAACTTGAAAATAACCCCATCAAGGGAAAGGTCGATGGTTTGGTGAAACGAACCATGGAGGCGATTGGTCCCCAAATGCCACTGCTTTATCGCATTGTCATGGCGAACTTGTGGCTGTTTGGCGGTTTTATAAAAAGAGAACTGGACCGGATGCCAGCCACAAAGGCCGCAATGAGTACAACCATTGCTACAACAATTTTTGAATCCGGAATCAAGGAAAATGTGCTGCCAACCCAGGCCAGAGCCATTGTCAATTTCAGGATCCATCCAAACGACTCGATCGAAAGCGTCAAGGAGCATGTTCGTAAGGCTATCAATGATCCCAGAATTGGAATAAGGGAATTGAACGGATCCATTAATCCGTCGCTCGTGTCAGATGTAGAGCAACCCTCGTACAGGGTTCTCAGAAAAACCATCAAGAATGTATTCCCAGAAGTTGTAGTTGCACCTACACTTATGGTTGGCGCAACGGATGCCCGCCACTACGCGGCCCTCACAAATAACATATACAGGTTTCTTCCCCTTCGTGCTGATGAAAGTGACCTGGACCGGGTTCATGGGACTAATGAACGACTGTCCAAACACAATTACCATGAAATGATTTTCTTCTACACGAAACTGATCAAACGGTCTGCAAGACCACTCGAATAAATACAACGGAAACCATGCGAGTACTATATATTTTCCCACATCCTGATGATGAATCATTCGGCCCGGCACCGGCTATTGCTTCACAGGTCAGGCTTGGTCATGAGGTTTTTCTTTTAACTTACACTCGTGGCGGAGCTACCAGGGTTCGTCACAAGTATGGCTATTCCGTCGATAGAATGGGAGATGTCCGCTATGCGGAAATGCTCGATGTTGCAAAAACACTGAACCTTACCGGCATGCAGGTTATGGATCTGCCGGACAGCGGCCTCAAAGAGATGGATCCCATTGAGCTTGAACATATCACGGAAGGCCATGTCCGTGCTGTCAATCCGGATGTGCTTGTAACTTATGCGGTTCATGGGATCAGTGGATTTCATGACCATCTTGTGACGCATGCCGTCGTCAAGAGGGTTTTTTGCAAGCTGCGCAAGGAGTGGGACCAGGCACCAAGGCGGTTGGCTTTGTTCACTCTGACCGAAACCACGATGGAGGAAGGCAAGTTCAAGCTCCATACATCGTCAGTTAATGAAATTGACTGTGCCATACCTGTCCAGGCGGAAGATATTGGAAAAGCTGCAGACGCCCTGGACTGTTACCGAACCTACCAGGAAGTGATCCGGGATGCAAAAGTACTGGAGAGAACAGGGGATACGATCTATTTTGAGTTTTTCCAGGAGAATTACAATCCACATGTGACTTCACTGTTCCATGAACTCGATAACAAGTAGGCAGGTTTCCGTGTGCTATCTGCATGTCTGATTGCAGGCTGTAAAGATTAATCTTTATCTTGCATGCCCAATTTGGGCTTTTTCTGCAACTGTATAAACTTTGAATCCGTGTTTCCCAATCAAATACGGTATTAGCAACCAACGTATCATGTACTGCATATTTAATATCAGGGTTATATCCTTTCTTGTATTCCCATTCATCATGTTTGCGGCGGCGCCATCGGTATCCCAGGTTGTAAATGTGGAACGCCACCGCATTCAGGAAGACACCGTGAAAACATTGTCAGGCGGATTCGGAGCGGGGCTCGAGATATCGAAAAACACATCCCAGATTATCCGGCTGAACAATTCGGCTGATCTGACCTACAGCACCGGGCTTCATGAATTCCTTCTGCTTGGCAGGAACAGCTTCCTGCGAGTCGAAGGTGAAAATGTGCTCAACGATGGTTTTATCCACCTTCGAAGTGTACTGTACAGCCGTAATGTAATTGCACCGGAGTTTTTTCTGCAGGCACAGTATAATCTGGACTGGGGCTTGAAAAGAAGGGGCCTGGCCGGTGCCGCATTGCGCATCAGATTCGCTCAATCAGAGAACTTCAGTGCCTTCGCCAGTACGGGTCTTATGTTTGAAAACGAACTCTGGGAGGATGATGAAGGGGCTCTGCGGGAGGAACGCAATTTGCTGAAAAGCACTACCAGCGTCAACTTAAGGGGAAGAATTGCTGAAAATCTGGATCTTGCGGCAATCAGTTACTATCAGGCCCGGCCGGACAGAATGCACAAGCCGAGATTTACCTCGGATTGGCAGCTCAGATTCAGGATCTCGGAAAACCTACGATTCGTGTTTCAGTTTGTCAGTACGTATGACTCGGACCCGCCATTCCGGTCATCAGATTTTATCTATAAAATTAATAATATGCTTGAAGTCCGGTTTTAAACGTTATGGGGACGTTTGCTGTTGAAAAATCATCTCAATGAATATAATATACTGATCTGAAATACAATGCCTCACAAAGAAAGCTTCCGTCTGCTTCACGGGCATTGTCCGGAATTCAGGATTATCACCAATTGCAATAACGGCCCTGACAGTTATGACAGACAGCAAGCATTCTTAACCCGGATACCAGCCATATGCGTTTACGCTTTTTTCTTCCACTTTTGTTTCTGACTTTGGCATTCTCCTGTAATGCTGAAACGGATGCTTCCGGAAATCAGCCGGCAGAGCAGGATCAGAAATTCTGGATCAGCCTTGAAGAAGCACAGTCTGAGGCACTGGACAAAGGAAAATATATCCTTTTGGATGTGTACACGGAATGGTGCGGTTTCTGTCGCCGGATGATACGCGAAACATATGCAGACAAGCGTGTTCAGGAGGCCCTTGACCAGTATTTTTATCCCGTCCGGATTGATGCCGAATCGTCCCGGATGGTCGTATTTCAAGGAGAAAACTACACCATGGCAGATCTTGCACTGGCTTTTGGAGTCCAATCCTTTCCCACTACCATATTTCTGAACCCTCAAGGGGAGCCTGTTGCGTTGCAACCCGGATTCATCGAACCAGGAAGGTTTCATAAAATGCTTTCATTTGTGGGTAGCGAGAGTTATCGCACACAGACATTCCAGCAGTATTCCGAATCCACCCGGTGAGCCGTGAGGCAATAAATTCCAAGAAATTATTGATGAAATTCATGAACAGACACATATTCATATTTCTGACAGTCATTTTTTCTGTAGTATTCTCCCTTTTTTCCGGAGAATCACAGGCCCAGCTGCGGGGCAGTTCAGAGAAGGTCGATGTCGGGACATTTCTTTCCGTCGAGTCTGTACCGGCTGGAGAGACGTTCAAGGCCGCAGTGGTACTCGATATTGCGGAAGATTGGCATGTCAACGCTCACAGGCCTACACTTGACTATCTGATCGGAACAAGTGTCTCGATGGATCCGATGGACGGCTTCATCATTGCCGATATTCGTTACCCAGAACCGGACGAATACGAGTTTGCATTTGCAGGAGGAGAGGCGCTTCTCGTCTACAGCGGCAGGGTTCCGGTGTATCTGGACATACGCGCTTCCTCGAACTTGCAACCCGGTACGTATGAAATGACAGGAAGGGCAAGGGTTCAGGCATGCGATGATATGAACTGCCTTGCACCATCCAATCTCCCGGTAAGCATATTGATCGATGTAGTGGAAAAGGATTCGGAAGTCCGGTCTGTCAACCAGGAAGTATTTGAGGATTATGAGAAGGGACAAGCTGCTGGCAGGGTATCCATCCAACCGGGTTCTGCGAATGAGATTGAGGCCATGTTCCGGGACAGAGGGCTTATACTGGCATTTCTGGCGCTGTTTTTTATCGGTTTGGCACTGAACCTTACTCCGTGTGTCTATCCGATGCTGTCTGTTACGGTTTCCATATTCGGCGGTCAGAACGATCCGAACATGCTGCGGGTGTTTTCCAAAGCCCTGGTGTATGTTCTTGGCATCGCCACCATGTACAGTGTGCTTGGTGTCCTGGCCTCTTTCAGCGGAGAGCTGTTTGGTTCCTGGCTGCAGCATCCCTGGGTGCTTGGCGGGATCGGCCTGCTGCTCTTTGCCCTGGCGCTCAGCATGTTCGGCCTCTACGAGATACAAATCCCCTACTGGATGGCGTCACGCCTTGGCACCAGTTCGTCCACAGGGTACATTGGCGTCTACTTTTCCGGACTTGTGGTTGGTATTTTCGCCGCTCCCTGCATTGGTCCGCCTATTATAGCGCTGCTGGCTTTTATCGGGGCCCAGGGTGATCCGGTCTTCGGATTCTGGTCCTTCTTTGTGCTTTCCATGGGACTCGGGCTGCCATATCTGATACTCGGAACTTTTTCCGGACTTCTGCCCAAGCTGCCAAGGTCGGGCGTTTGGATGGTCTGGGTCAAAAAGGTTTTCGGGGTGGTTCTGGTTGCCCTGGCACTGTTCTATCTCTCAATGCCCTTCATCCCTGTCAGTGATGCCTACTGGGTGATTCCTCTGAGTTTCATCATTGGAGGTGTATATCTCGGATTCCTGGAGTCCTCCGGACGTGGCACTCCTGTATTTTCAAAAATCAAGATTGCATTTGGAACGGTTGCCATTGTCATAGGAATTATTTTTGTCATGAATCTTCAAAAAGAAGGGATGGAATGGGAGCCATATAAAGAGGCAAGGCTTGCAGAGGCCAGGAACGAGGCCATTCCCGTGGTAGTGGACTTCTATGCCGACTGGTGCATCCCATGCCTGGAACTGGAGCGGATTACTTTCACGGATTCCCGGGTTATTGAGGCTACCGATCACATGTTCAGGTTGAAAGTTGATCTGACCCATTTCGATTCACCGGAATCCGAAGAGATCCGTCGTCAGTACAACGTGGCAGGTGTGCCAACAATCGTTTTCCTTGATCAGCAGGGCAATGAGGTGGAAGGCGCCCGGATCATGGGCTTTGTCGGTCCGGATGAATTTTTGCGCCGGCTTGAAGCGGTCAGGTAGCGTAACGGGTCGTTCAGGGATTCATGGCTGGCGAAACTGATTCCATGGATATTCATCGGGCAGTCCGAGTGCAAAGCTCATGGGTTCCCGGCGGGTCGGGTGTTCGAAGGCGATCTTGTGACACATCAGTGCCAGCTGGCGTGTCTTGCTGCCGGTCTTGCTGGCTGCAGAACCATATTTACGGTCGCCGGCAATATGTGTGCCTTCAGCAGCAAGCTGAGCCCGGATCTGATGAAAGCGTCCGGTCTTGAGAACGATTCTAACCAGCGACAAATCCCCGCGATTTTCCAGGAGTATCAGGTTCAGTTCCGAAGGTTTGCCACCGGTGCTGTCCCGGATGTTTTGGTCGCCGGTGTCGGACGTTTTCGATGCCCTGCGTGAAGATGTTACTACCGCCTTTTTGCGGGTTTGATCCTTTTCAAGAATGTGAATCAGTTCTCCGGTTATGACATTCTTGCCAACCACCACTGCCAGGTATTCTTTGTAAAATGTTCGCTTGCGAATCTGTTCTGATAGACGTGAGGCCGCCTTGGAAGTGCGGGCAAGCACCATAAGTCCGCGTGTTGGCCGGTCCAGTCTCTGAACCAGCCCAAGAAATACCTCACCAGGTTTGTCATACTTCTCCCTGATCCATTCCTTTAGATGAGATTGCAGATCCACGTCGCCGGTACGATCGCGCTGCGAAAGCATGTTGGCCGGCTTGTCAATAACCAGCAAATGATTATCCTCGTATAGGATATCGATATTTCTGTACCTTTCAGTAATGTCAGACTCCGTATTTTTGCAACAATTTTTTTTCAGTACCAGCGGTAAAAAAAGGCAGGTGCGCATAACACCTTTAGCGTAATATAGCTGCAAGGCAGGATAATCTGAAAAGGCATCAAAATCCACAATGACCGAAACTCTTAAACAGAAACTGGATGCACTGACACCCGAACCCGGCGTTTATCAATTCAAGGACAACGCGGGGGAGGTTCTGTATGTAGGAAAGGCAAAACGCCTGAACCAAAGGGTGCGCTCCTATTTTCAGAATTCCGCAGACCATTCCGGAAAAATTCTGGCCCTTGTCAGAAAGATTGCCGATGTGGAGGTAATCATTACCGATTCCGAAGCAGAGGCCCTGATCCTGGAAAACAATCTGATTAAGAAACTCAGGCCGCGTTACAACATTCTGTATCGCGATGACAAATCTTATCCATACATCTGTGTGACAGCAGAAGATCGTCCGCGTGTATTCCCTACCCGTACCATTATTCGCGACGGAAGCCGCTATTATGGTCCCTACGATCACGTCGGCAAAATGAAAATGATGCTTGAAACTATTAGAAAAACGTTTCAGCTGTGTACCTGTGCGTGCTCGTCCCGCATGGTCGACCGAAGCAGGGAACTGCCTAAATGGGGACGATGTTTTGAAGACTATTTTGAAAACTGTTCGGGAGACCTGCAACGAGATGATTACACGGCACGGCTGGACCAGGTCGTCCGTCTGCTGAATGGCCGGACCAAAGAGCTGATCCGTGATCTCAGGCAGGATATGGAGCAGCTTTCCGAAGCCATGCAGTTTGAGCAGGCCGCGGTTTTAAGGGACGGAATGCTCGCTCTTCAGAAGTACAGTGAGAAGATGAAAATGGTTACGCCCGACGGTCTGGACCGGGATGTGTTCGCACTGGATGTGGATTGGGACGAAAACATAGCCTGCGGGGTGTTGCTGCAGATCAGGGAGGGAAAGTTGATTGGCAAGTACCACAGGTATCTGAAAAATATTGAGGGAAGGAGTGAAGGCACGCTTCTGCAGGCATTCCTGGAAGATTACTACACCGGCGAGCTGTCCGGTGTTATCCCGGATGAGGTCTGCTGCAGCCACGAGCTTCAAAATGATGAACCTCTTTTTGAATATTTGTGGCAGACCAAAGGAAAAAAAGTCCCGATCGTCGTGCCGCAGAGAGGGGAGAAGGCCCAGATTGTTCAGATGGGCGGCTCCAACGCCCGGAGGCTCCTGAGGGAGTGGCTGCTGGAAAGGATGAAGGCCGACCAGGGGCGTGTACCCCATTCGGTTCAGACCTTGCAGCGGGATTTGAACCTGCATAGTCTGCCGCGCCGGATCGAGTGTTTTGACGTCTCCAATTTCCAGGGCGCCTTTACGGTTGCTTCCTTGGTCTGCTTTGCAGACGGACAGCCCAGGAAAAGCAATTACAAGCGTTTTCATGTCAAGGGTGTGAGCGGACCTGATGACTTTGCATCCATGAGAGAGGTAATCGGCCGACATTACAGACGAGTCAAAAAAGAGGGAAAGCAGATCCCCGACCTGATTGTTATAGATGGTGGAAAGGGGCAGCTTTCCAGTGCTGTAAAAGCACTGCAGGATGCGGGGATGGAAGGTCAGACAGCTGTCATTGGGCTGGCAAAGCGATTGGAAGAGGTCTATTTTCCCGGATCCCGCGACCCGGTCATGATTCCCAAAACATCGTCCAGTCTCAGGCTGCTTCAAAGGGTTCGCGATGAAGCCCACCGGTTTGCCATCCAGTTTCACCGGGACGTTCGCAGTAAGAAAACGTTTCGTTCCGAGCTTGAGGAAATACCCGGCATCGGAAGAAAGACGGCGGATAAACTGCTCAGGCAGTTCGGTTCCATTCTGGAAATCATGCAGCAGGATGTCGGTGGATTAAAGAAAATCATCGGTGAAAAAGCGGCAAAAGCCGTGCATTCCCATTTTCAGAAAGAGCCCAAACGACCGTTTCCACAGGTGTAATGAACCAGTTTGCCGGCAGTGCGTATAACAGTTCAGAACCTGAAAAAAAGTTTTAAGCGGGAACTAGGTGTAAGGATGTACTGGATTGTATAGTGAGATAGATGGACATATCGCATATCGGCAATTTGTGAAATGATTTTATTTCCCTTATTGTTCTTGATTATGCGACAACGTGATAAAATAATACCAAAGGAGGCATATAGATAACAGTTACAGTTCTTTTCCAGAACACTTGCCCTTGAGGCAATATCAATAAAATTCTCAGCGTTTAAAGGTCAATATGATGTCGCATAAATCACATAATTCTCTGCATCAGGTAGACGACCACGAACTGGTTCTGCGTTATCGCAGAAATAATGACCAGGAAGCCTTCCGGAAACTGCTGGACCGTCACCAGTCCAAGATATACTCCTATATCTACAGCATGGTAGGCAATTCCGAAACGGCGAATGATATCTTTCAGGAGACATTCACCAAGGTCATTACCAAAATGGACGAAACCTACAACGAGCAGGGGAAATGGATTGCCTGGGTCATGCGTATCGCCCACAATGCCACAATCGACTATCTGCGAAAGAAAAAGCGGTTTGTGGATGTGAATGCACAGGATGACCCGGATTATGACTTCTATGACAGGCTTACCGATGAGACGCTTGACGATGCCCAGGAGGTTATCGAAAAAGACGAAGCAAAGGACAGCCTCATGAAGAACATTGCGAAACTCCCCAAAGAACAGCGGGAGGTGGTAATGTTGCGTCATTATTATGAAATGTCATTTAAGGAGATTGCCGAATTAACCAATGTGTCGATTAACACCGCTCTTGGGAGAATGAGGTACGCTCTGATTAACCTGAGAAAAATGTTTGATAAAGAACATGGAAAAGAAGCCAAATATGTCGAACGTAGATGAACTATGTGTCAAATACGTTTTTGACGAACTGGACCCATCCGAGATAACGCTTGTAGAGCAGGCCATGATGCACGATCAGAACCTGCTCATCGAAGTGGAAAGCTTGAAAAGTACCTGGAGAAAGCTCAGGAAATTGCCGGAACTGACACCTCCGCCCAATATTTCCGAGGCCATTCTTGATCACGCAAAAGACTATTCCAGCCAGCAGCAGTTTTTCGGCAACAGCTGGAGAAATCCGGGTCTGCTGGCTACGGCAGCAATTGTGATGTTCAGCCTGCTGATTTCAACGGCCTACCTGTTGCCTTCCGAAACCATGACAGGCACAGCATTGGAGGAGAGAGCGGCAACATCTTCCGTCGGGTCTCAGGCGCCTGCCTCTTTTCACGAGTACCAGTCTTATGAGGAACTCTTCCGTGTCTGGAATGGTCAAACCAACCTGGTTGCCATCGGAAGTGATACCGAAGCCGTGAATGCAATTGAAGCCGATTCACTTCAGAGACAGTGGGTACTGCCTGCTCAAAGAGATCCCAACTCCCTGATTCTCTCACCCGCATTTCGTGATTTTCAGCTAACCGGAACCCGATACTGATATCGCCTATTACTTTTCTCGTTACAGTAAGTATTTCGACCGTTTTACTGCAGATTTATTCATACTACCGGATACGGCTGGTTACCTCATTCCGTCTTATTGGGAGTGCTACCTTTGCAAATATATTCTTACCTTAAGTGGTCTGTCGGCTGGAGTTGAAAAACTGACGGTTAATGTGTTCTATCCGGTTATAATTCAATATCATATATGGGAAAAGTAATATCTGTAGCAAATCAGAAAGGCGGCGTTGGAAAGACAACAACAGCAATAAATCTTGCTGCAAGTCTGGCAGCCATTGAGCATACCACGCTCCTGATTGATATTGATCCGCAAAGCAACTCTACAAGTGGAACCGGGTTCGAATACAAAGCGATTGACCACTCCATTTACCAGGTGCTCGTGGAAGGGTTCAGCGCGCGGGAAGCGGTAAAAAAATCTGAACTGCCTTTTCTGGATGTCATTCCGTCGCATATTAATCTTGTCGGTGCTGAGATTGAAATGGTAGATCGTCCGAAAAGGGAAAAAATCCTTCGAAATGCCATTGAAGAAATCAGGGATGACTACGACTTTATCATCATCGACTGCCCGCCCTCGCTTGGCCTGCTTACGATCAATTCCCTTACGGCTTCCGACTCCGTTCTCATTCCCGTTCAGTGCGAATACTTTGCCCTGGAAGGCCTGGGACAACTGCTCAATACCATCAAAATCGTTCGCCAGCATCTCAATACCGGGCTGGATATCGAAGGGGTCGTGCTGACGATGTACGATTCCAGGACACGCCTTTCGAATCAGGTTGCTGATGAAGTGAAGCGATATTTTGATAACCGTGTCTTTGAGACGGTTATCTCAAGGAATGTCAGGCTGGCAGAGGCGCCCAGTTTCGGGAAGCCCGTACTGCTGTACGATTCCGTTTCAATCGGTTCAAAAAACTATCTGGCCCTGGCCCGTGAAATTGTCATCAGAAACAAGAAACTTTTCCGTAAAAGCTCCGTTTTCACTGAAAAAAGCAAACAGACATCAGAATAGTCCGGCAGCGGAATAAACCGGAAACTTTGGAATAATTATGGCAAAAAAAGTATTAGGCAGAGGTCTTGGAGCTTTTTTCCCGGAATACGATCAGAAGGGTGAAGATTCGCACTCCAATACACCCGGCAGTATCGAACGTGAACGTGTATTGCAGCGAGTAAACGTCATTAAAGAGCTGTCTGTGACGGATATTCGACCCAACCCATACCAGCCTCGAGAAGTCTTCGATGAGATAAAACTTCAGGAACTCTCCGAATCCATCCGGATGCACGGCCTCATCCAACCGGTTACCGTCAGGTCTGTGGGAAGCGACAGATACGAACTGATAAGCGGTGAGCGCAGACTTCGAGCCACAAAAATGGCGGGAATATCCACCATTCCGGCATACGTAAGAGAGGTGGACGATGACGAGCTGATAGCATTCGCGTTGATTGAAAACGTCCAGAGGGAGCAGCTGAATCCCATTGAAATTGCACTCGGTTACAAAAGACTCATTGAAGAGTGCAGCTACACGCAGGACATGGTAGCCAGAAAACTTGGAAAGAACAGATCCACCATCACGAATATGCTTCGTCTGTTGAATCTGCGTCCATCTATTCAGCATGCCCTTAAAACCAGCGCCATCTCAACCGGACATGCCCGGAGCCTGATCACGGTTGAAGACCCGAAAATTCAGGACAAACTGCTTAAAAAGGCCATTGATGAGGACTGGTCGGTCCGGCAAATCGAGGATGCCGTCCGCAAACTGGACCTGCGTAAAACAGCAAAAAACACACTTCTCAAGGGAAAGGACCAGAATGATTTGCATCTGATGGAGATTTCCAGCCGTTTGCGCAACAAGTTCAGCACACGTGTACAGATAAAAAAGAAGAACAAAGGCGGAGAGATCCGTTTGGAGTACTACTCGGATGACGATCTGGAACGAATCATATCACTGCTTGAATCAATTGAGTAACGGTAAGATTCCAAGCAGATCTGTTTGTATTGTCGTTGCACTCACCGTGCTGTGCATGATCGTGCTTGGACCGGTCAGGCTCCTGGCACATGGCGGAACGCCCGGCAGCCGAACTATAACGGAAATTGTACATAACGGAGCACCTTCCGGTATATCATCCGGATTCTTCAATAGCCCGGGTTCCGTATCACTTTCCTCAAACACTTTCAACCCGCCGGCGGGACTCACATTCGCGGAATCCAGTAACTCTGCACTGTCTGTTTACTTCTACATATCCCCGATATCGATGTTAGATGATCTGGAAACGGCACCAGTGGATACGGTACCCAAACCCTCATCCGTCATGCGGAAGTCGATGATCATTCCAGGGTGGGGACAGGTCGTGAACCGACAGGCCTGGAAAGTCCCGATTATTTATGGTATGCTGGCAGGACTGACCTACTACAGCATCCTTATGGACCAGAATTACCGTGATTACCGGGCCGCATTTTACAACAGCCAGAACCCTGACGGCGACCAGCGATTCGGGCCCACTCCGCCAAACATAGATCCGAACCAGAATCCGGAATCATTGCGCTACAACAGGAATGTTTACCGAAACAGGAGGGACCTGACAATCATCGGAGTTGTGCTTGCATACGGTCTGAATATTGTGGATGCCTACGTTTTTGCACAAATGCGGGACTTTGATGTAAGTGATGATCTCAGTGCAAGGTTCTATATGGGGCCTGCATCCCTGCAGACTGGTCAGGTACAGACCATCTCGTTTTTTGAGCCATTGCCAGCAGGCAACAACGGAAGGCGTACGATAGATGGGGTTATGCTGACGATGCAGGTAGCATTCAGATAATCAAATAAACACTTTTACACAGAATCAGATTATGGAAAAAAAGAGAAAACAAATTCAGAGCAGATACGATGCGCGTTTTGAGAAAGATGTATGGGGTGTATTCAAAGTGATGGGGGAATTTGTGGATGGATATGAGAAAATGTCCCATGTCGGTCCCTGCGTTTCCTTCTTCGGGTCGGCCAGGCTCAAGGAGGACCACCCATATTATCACATGGCCGTTGAAACGGCACAAAAAATGGCTGAAACCGGTTTTGGTATTATAACGGGTGGTGGACCGGGAATCATGGAAGCGGGAAATCGAGGAGCACACAAGGCCGGCGGCACTTCTGTAGGTCTTTGCATCTCACTTCCAAATGAACCCACAGCCAATCAGTACATAGGCAATGATTTCCGGATCCACTTCAACTATTTCTTTGCACGCAAGGTCATGTTCGTAAAATATGCACAAGGCTTTGTTGTACTGCCGGGCGGATTTGGCACACTTGATGAATTTTTTGAAGCAATGACTCTGATCCAGACCAAGAAAATCCATCAGTTCCCTATCATCATGATGGGGAAGGATTACTGGGGCGGGCTGGTTGACTGGATAAAAAGCACCATGGTGAAGGAAAAGACCATTGACCCAAAGGATCTTGAGCTTTTCCACATAACGGATGACCCTGATGAAGCCACATCCATCATATACAACTTCTATGAAACCAATAAACTCCGACCCAATTTCTAGCTATACAAGAGGTTGGATTTCGTGCCGGAACTTTTTTTGCGGTATTAAAACATAAAATGTTAAATTAAGCACCGCACAAGTACGAAGTTTACGTTTTCTAACGTTTTTACAATCGAACACTATAACAAAAATTCAATAGAATAATATGAACGGTGCAAAAAAAGCCTTTGTGATTATGTCAGCCTTGCTGGTCTCTCTTTGTTTTAGCGACGGCGTACTGGCTCAATCACGGGAAGATGCGATAACCAAATTCAATGAGGGTTTTGTCTTGTTCAACGAACAGGGAGACTTTCTGGCAGCTATTGAAAAGTTCAAAGAGACCATTGTAATAGCCGATGAAGTTGGATCAGAAGCAGATGACATCAGAGAGCGTGCCGTCGGGCAAATTCCCAGGCTGGCATTTATGCATGCTGCCCAACTTGTTAGAGAACGGCAACTTGAAGAGGCAATTGACGCATTCCAGGAAGCAAGTCGGCTGGCGGAGAGGTTCGAAGATGAACAGCTCCTGCGTCGCGCACGCAGTAACCTGCCTTTACTGCATCTGAATCTTGGGAACCAGCTGTTCAGGAACGAACAAAATGAGGCTGCGATCGAACAGTATCAAAAAGCAATTGAGTTGAACCCGTCATATGTCAGTGCCTATTACCAGATGGGGTTGGTTTATCGCCGCCTTGGTGAACTTGACATGGCTCTGGAAAACTTTGACACTGCCATTGACCTTGCCAGAGAAGCCGGAGATCAGGAGAACTTGGAGAGAAGCCAGCGTGCTGCAAGAGACTATCTGGTATTCCTGGCCTCCGAGCAGATTGAAGAAGAGTATTATAACAGGGCGCTTGATTTGCTTAACCGTGCCGCCGGATATGGTGAAAGCGCAAGCATGCACTATAGGTTTGCCGAGGTATACAATAACCAGAGAAGGTACAGCGATGCCAGGGCCAGTGCCGAACGTGCTCTTGAACTGGAAACAGGCGGAAGACTGGATCGGGCCAGAATCTATTTTGAACTGGGGCTGGCTCACAAGGGTCTCGAAAATACGCAGTCCGCTTGCAGCGCTTTTCGCAATGCCATGGTTGGCGACTTCCGGTCACCAGCAGAGCATGAAATTGAACATGAACTGAACTGCAACTGATCAGGAATCCGGTTATATCCGGTTTGTTCTGCTTTAGATTAAGGACTCCGTCACTAGCTGGCGGGGTCCTTTTTTTTGGTGGTGCGCCCGGCAGGGCGCATCCGCTTGGGAGTGAAAGTTTCCTATGCACCGGACAGGCGGTGCTTCAGGCCCGTTTGTACATCGAGCAGGGCAGGCGGTGGGTCGTAAATATCGACCTGGAGAAGTTCTTCGACCGGGTTAACCACGACGTGCTTATGGCACGAGTGGCCCGCAAGGTCAACCGTGCAAAGAGTGCGGCAGACCGCCCATGGTGGAATGCCGGAGCCGGTCACATGAATCAGGCCTGTCCAGCCAAGTACTTTGAATCACTGGGGCTTATTCGCCTGACCAACCATCACCTGAAACTTTCAATGGCTTCATGAACCGCCTTAAAAGGAACCGTACGTACGGTGTGTGAGAGGACAGATTAACGTATCTTTCCAGATACTTTAATTTTCCTACTTGTTAGTGAATGATCATGTGCCACGGGTGCAGCGGTGTGTTCAGACCCGTGATCTTTCGGCAGGGATCGGGATGCTGCCGGATGCATGTGAACGCAGGTGAAAGTGATATCGTCCACCAGCTTCTCACCTTCAATAAACTCTTCGACAGCTATTTGAATTTTACTCAGAATGGTGGTGGCGTGCAGGGAACCATACAATTCAAAAAGATCCCGAAGTCGGTGTTCATCAAATTGATCCATATGGGGATTGCGGGCCTCGGTCAGTCCGTCGGTATAAAAAAGCAGATTATCCCCAGGCTGCATGTTGATGGAAAGCTGCTTGAGATTTTCACCAAATACCCCGGTGTTCGTCATACCAAGGCCAAGTCCTGAAGTTCGAAGTTCGCTCACCGAATCCCTGGATGCATGGTAGAGAAGGGGAGGATTGTGTCCGGCCCGGCACATTTTTACAGGTGATCCGTCGGATGGAAAGAAAGCGGCACAGGCAGTCACAAAGGTTTTGTCTTTTTTCCCGGATTTGATATAGTCATTGAGATGCAGGAAGAGCTCTTTGGGATCCGGCTTAAGCTTTTCTATGATGAGATGCACCAGTGCCTGCAAACGTACCATGTACAGTGCTGCTGAAAGCCCCTTTCCTGAAACATCCGCTATAACATAATAGGTGCCTTCATCCGTATTGATCACATCAACATAATCACCACCCACTTCACTGGCTGTGCTTGCAAAAGAGGCAAATTCAAGATGTCCGTGCTTTATTACCGAGCCCGGAAGGAGACTGATCTGTATATCCCTGGCCAGATCAATTTCTTTCATTACGTCAGATTTCTCAAGCAGCTCCAGGAGCAGAAGCAGGATCAGGACAATTATGCCCAGAGGAAGCATAAGCGTGGCCAAAGGTCCGCTGCCCAGGAGATAAATCACGAAACCGGCAAATGAAAAACCAAGGGCCAGTCTTCTGGCTGGGGTGAGCCGCAAAAGCAGTGAAGAAATAAGTTTGAATATGCGGACGGGCGGCTGTTTCTTTTCCTTTTCAGCCGGCCGCACTCCCACAGCATCATAGTACAGTTCCATGAGCCGCCGGGAATCGTCCTGAAACTCCTTTCCGATGCGTTCCGGGGTCATTCCCCTCGTATATTCACGGTAGAAGTTCCTGGTATTTCGAAATGCCTGGCGAGTTTCGTTCTTTAAACTCATACGGTTACAAATGATATAAAATGGAATCGGACAGATCCAATGATTTTCAGGGGCTTACCAGTGATCCTGACTTTCCTTATGGTATTCGTATGATAAAGAGAAAAGTTATATCAAATTTCGCTTATTTTGGTACACTCGTGTTCAGATCCGGGCCTTGTTTCTTTTGACACGCAAAACCGTAATTACAGAAAATGAGATTTTATGCCTGAAAAGCTTTTCCTTATTGACGGTACTGCACTGGCATACCGATCCTATTTTGCCATGATCAACAGCAACCTCCGTAATTCCGAAGGCATTCCTACCGGAGCCATATACGGTTTTGCCAATGCACTGGTGAATCTGATGGAAAAGGAAGACCCCACTCATCTTGCTGTGGCCTGGGACACGCATGCCCCCACATTCCGTCACGAAATGGATGAGAACTACAAGGCAAACCGGCCGCCGCAACCGGAAGATCTCCGTGTGTCCATTCCGCTAATCAAGGAAATGGTGGATCTTTTCGGATTCACGAATTTGGAAAAGGACGGGTTCGAAGCTGATGACCTGATCGGAACACTCGCTTCCCGTGCAAAAAAGGAGCAGATCACCGTCTATATGGTAACGCCGGACAAAGACTTCATGCAGCTTGTGGGTGACAATGTTTACATGTACAAGCCATTGAATCGGGGCGAGGGATTTGAATTGATTGACCGGAAAGGTGTACATGCCTACTTTGGTGTTGGACCGGAGTCGGTTACGGATGTTCTCGCACTTATAGGTGATACTTCTGACAACATTCCGGGTGTTCCCGGCATAGGAAAGAAAGGGGCTGCAAAGATAATCCAGGAGTATGGCAGCCTTGAGAAAGCCATCGAAGCTGCGCCTGCCATGAATAACAAGCGGGCCCGGGAAGGACTGACCCTGAACCAGGAACAGGCACTGAAATCCAGGGAAATGATTGTAATCAACACCGATGTTCCTGATACGATTCAATGGAAGGATCTCAGATGGCAAGGTGTTGATGCAGACAGACTGGTAACCTTTTTCAAGCGGATGCAATTCCGCAGTCTCACCCGGAAAATTGTTTCTGCGGAAGGCGGGATCCTGAAGTCGGTCAAGGAGAAACTCCCGGAATCGGGTCAGGGGTCCTTGTTCGATGCGCCGGTTTCGGAAGAGGGCAATCAAAATGCCGTTATAGGTGCCGGCAGCAGCACAACCGATGGAGAGGGTGCCGAAAAGACGGATACGGCACCGGTTTATGCATCGCTTCAGCCCGACCGGGTTGCATATCAGCCGGTCACTGACCGGCATGCACTGGATGGCTGCATTGAAAAAATCGAAACGTCAAAGGTTTGGAGTTTTGATACCGAAACGACCTCCACTGATCCGGTGGAAGCAGAGTTGCTGGGCCTTTCCATCTCCTGCAAGGAAGGCGAAGCATGGTACATTTTGGCCTCCGAATTCAAGCCCAAAGAGCTCATAGAAGCACTCAGCCCGCTTTTTCAGGATGAATCGTTCCTGAAGGTCGCGCACCATTTCAAATATGATTACCGGGTGCTTGCAAGGTATGGCATCCGGGTAAAAGGACCTGTCTTCGATACCATGCTTGCCGCGTATCTGCTTGACACCGGCCAGAAGATGGATATGGACTCCCTTGCCAGGGGTTATCTTGGTTACGATCCGGTACCCATTGAGTCGCTGATCGGAGAAAAAGGCAAGGATCAGAAGTCGATGAGCGAAGTTCCAACCGAAACCATTTCCCTGTATGCCTGTGAAGATGCCGATGTCACTCTGCGGCTGTACCATGTGCTGGATGAAAAATTACGCAAACAGGGAATCGCCTCTCTCGGTGACAGTATTGAGTTTCCCCTTGCGCGAATCCTTGGTGATATGGAGTCTGCTGGGATCAAGCTTGACCTGGATCTGCTTTCGTCATTCTCGGGGGAATTGGACCGGGATATTGAACAATTGCAATTACAAATATTTGAACTAACTGGAGAGGAGTTCAACATCAACTCCACCCAGCAGCTTGGGATGATTCTTTTTGAAAAGATGAAATTACCCACAAAAAAGAAGACGGCAACCGGCAGGTACTCGACTTCCGAGCAGGTGCTTTCGCAACTGGCGCCCCAGTATGAAATTGCTGAGCGGATTCTGGAGTATCGCGGGCTCAGCAAACTTAAGTCAACCTATGTTGATGCCTTGCCGCGCCTTGTAAACGAAATAAGCGGAAGGATTCACAGTACGTTTAACCAGCATGTAACCGCCACTGGCAGGCTGTCATCCACAAATCCAAATCTCCAGAACATCCCGGTGCGAACGGAACGTGGCAGGGGGATACGCAAGGCTTTTGTAGCGGAGAAGGGATACAAGCTATTGGCTGCTGACTATTCCCAGATCGAATTACGCATCATTGCATCCATGTCAGGTGATGAAGCGATGATAGCGGCATTCAAAAATAATGAGGATATTCATGCACGCACTGCTGCGGAGATCTTCGGCCTTGGATCCATTGATCAGGTGGACCGCGATCAGCGCCGCAAAGCCAAGGAAGTGAACTTCGGGATTCCCTATGGTGTAAGTGCATTCGGCCTGGCGCAGCGTCTTGGGGTTTCCAATACCGAGGGCAGGAGCATTATTGAGGCCTATTTTGAGCGGTTTCCAGCAATCCGAAAATTCATAAATACGACCATCGAGTTTGCCCGGGACAACGGTTATGTTGAGACATTGTCGGGGCGCAGGCGCTACATACCGGATATCCATTCCTCAAACCAGAATATCCGTGGTTTTGCCGAGCGAACGGCGGTCAACATGCCGATCCAGGGAACGGCTGCCGATCTGATAAAAATTGCGATGATAAGGATCGACAGGGAACTGTCCGCCAGATCATCCGGCACGCGAATGCTGATGCAGGTGCATGACGAACTGGTGTTTGAAGTGCCGGAGGAGGAACTTGCCGATGTGCCCGGTCTCGTAAGGACCGCCATGGAACAGGCCATGGCGCTGGATGTCCCATTGAAGGTGGATACGGGCGTTTCCGGGAACTGGCTGGATGCACACTGATATCGGCCTGAGGCAGCAGTGTGCCGGAGGCACTTACCGGAGGCTTACTCCCAGACCGGCCGTGACGATTGCGTAGTCGGCATGGGTGTAGTCCACGTTGAAAGTCAGCAGAGGGAGGCTTATTCGCAACCCCGCCATGGCGCGCAACCGGTTGGAACCGTCAAATGAGACATCCAGCGGATCGGTGAATTTATTCAGTTCCCTCCGTGGCTCACCGTCATCAAAAACGGGGCTGTAATAGGGAAAGTTACCCTCAACACTTACCTGGGTCCTGGATCCTTCAACGCCGAGGCCACCATATACGGACAGCACCGGAAGTGATTTTCCAACGATCAGGTTGATGGTCCAGGCATCCGTGCTGAACAGGATTTCCTGATCATCCCAGGTAGGCGACCCGGGTCCGCCCAGGTTCTGCGGGTCACGGTCATTTTGTGAGTCAAAGTCGGTTGGACGGGCATTGAGGCCGGCACTGGAGCCAAAGGAGGTGTAGCCGGCCATAAGCGAGAAGGTGAGCGGCAGAAATTGCCCGCTTGGAATCCACTGGTTCAGCTCATGTTTGATTCCGAGCCCGTACAAGTACATTTTACCGTAATCAAGAAAGGAGACCGGAGGGATAAACCTGACCATGATATCGGTGTCTTTGGGCAGCCCGATGCCTGCCTGAACCATAGGGGTCATAATGTAACGGAACCCGGTTCCCGGAGGCATTCTGAAATCGGCAAGAACCAATCCGTGCTGACTGTAACCGAGCCGGGCATTGCCACTTGAACTGCCGCTGAAAGTCGGTGTTTCGGGACCACCCTGGGTCACTTCAAGGGTGCCCAGTCCAATCTCATTCACCATGAAACTCCGGTCTACATCAGGTACAATGGCGGCTGAGAAATTGACTTTAACATGAAAACCAAGTACCCGGTGTGTCCGGGCGCGGTCGACCCAACCTGCGTTTACACCCGCTCCGAATCCACTCGCAAAGGGTTTCAGATACTCGGTGAAGAGGAGCTGGGCATCTTCCCGGCCGCCTTCGAAAAGGTCACCAAGGTCGCCAAGCTGGCCGTATGCCTTGTTGGATGGAGTCAGTAAGAAAAAAAGCAGGGTGAATGCAATCAGGGGAACAGAAATAGCATAAACCGGGTATTTCAACATGGCGGCACCTTCGAAATGGGTTTCTTTTGTAGATAAAATCTGTTAGATGACAATCACCCAATGTACTGCTTTTTCAGCAAAAAGCAATCACTGCGCAGTAGTAGTATTTACAGTGCCTTATCCGAACCGGTTTCGATGCTTTCCAGTATGCTCAGGTAGCTTTTGTACCTGGATTCGGATATCAGGTTTTCTTCCACCGCTTTTTTCACGGCACAGGAAGGCTCGTGGCGGTGCGTGCAGTTGTAGTACCGGCATTCTTCGCGGTGTGGCCTCATTTCCGGAAAATGAAGGGATAACTCATAGGTCTCCAGATCTACCAGACCGAATTCCCGGATACCGGGAGTGTCAACAACGTAGGTGTGTTCGCTCAGTGCTATGAGCTGTGCATACGTTGTGGTGTGTTTACCCTTGTTTGAAGAACTGCTGATTTCTCCTGTTTTCAGTTTGAGTCCCGGCGACATGGCATTGAGAAGGCTGGATTTACCGGTGCCGGAGTGGCCGGTCAGTACAGAAATTTTTCCGTCTAAACTGGATTTCAACTCAGCAATGGAGTGGTCGTCGTGGATGCTGATCCTGAGAAAGTCGTAACCCAGATCTGTGTAAAGTTCCTCCAGGTGATCCAGTGTGTAAGCATCCTTTTCATTTTTCTGCAGATCGCATTTATTGATGATGATCTGGGCGGGGATGTCATAGGTCTCGCAGGTGACCAGCAAGCGGTCGATGAAACCTGTTTTAACACCTGGATCCCGCAAGGATTGCACAATGAGCACAAGGTCTACATTTGTGGCCAGCAACTGGATGCCGCGCCGCCCGTGGGTTGCTTTTCGAACCAGCCGGTTTTTCCTCTGCTCTATATGGTCAATAATACCGGTGCCGTCTTTCTGCAAAGTGATTTGAACGTTATCACCGACCGCAACCGGGTTTACCACCTCTTCTTCATCCAGCCTGAATTTTCCCGGCAGCCGGCAGGATACAGACGATCCGTCATCAAGCAGAATCTGGTACCAGCTTCCCGTAGCTTTGGTGATCAGGCCCTTCATGCCGGTAGCAAAGGATGGAGGTCTTTTTCGGCCATGGTGTTTGAAATCATGAATTCTGCTGTACCTTCAGCACCGGGGAGGTGATGTCAATTTGCGGATATGGATTCTCTGGACTTCTCCGGGATCTTTTCTTTTCCGGAGTTTTTAGTCTTGTTTGCGAACTTGATTTGCGGATCCGTAACCGCATCCTTCTCAAGTACAAGGTCAAGCAACGGTTCCATCCGGTCCAGATAGTGGAAGTCAATTCCCCGGATGACATCCTGCTCGATCTCTTCAACATCCTTTTCGTTGCGGGATGGCAGGGTAACGGTCTTGATTCCCGCCCTTTTGGCAGCAAGGGTCTTTTCCTTAATGCCGCCAACCGGAAGAACGGAACCCCTCAGTGTAATCTCGCCGGTCATGGCCACAGTGCTTTTTACCTTTCTTTGGGTGAAAATTGAGGAAATGGCCGCGAGCAGTGACAGACCGGCCGACGGGCCGTCTTTTGGCACAGATCCCGCCGGAACATGGATGTGAAGGTCCCATTCGTTGAAGGCGGAATCGGGAATGGACAGCTCGATGGATCGCGATTTCAGATAACTGAGGGCGAGCATGGCCGACTCTTTCATGACATCGCCCAGTTGTCCGGTTATGCTCAGCTTGCCGGAGCCCCTGGATACACTTGCTTCAATGAACAGGATGTCACCTCCGTAGGGAGTCCACGCCAGACCGGTTGATACGCCGGGTACCGTGGTTCGCTCGGCCACATCTGAGAAAAACTTCCTTTTGCCTAGGTGTTTTTCGATGTCTTTGGCTCCAATGGATGCTTTCTTGATTTCATCGGCGGCCACCTTGCTGGCAATGGCACGCGCCAGGGAGCCGATCTCCCGCTCCAGGTTCCTAACACCTGATTCACGCGTATAGCCGTCGATCACCTTTTCAATGGCTTTGTCAGACAAGCGAAACTGGGATTTATCCAGTCCGTTTTCTTGTATCTGTTTGGGCACCAGATATTTTTTGGCGATTTGAAGTTTTTCCTCAAGAGTGTATCCACTCAGGTATATCATCTCCATGCGGTCCCGAAGAGCAGGAGGGATGGTGTCCGTGTTGTTGGCAGTGGCAATGAAAAGCACTTTGGACAGGTCATATTCCACTTCCAGGTAATTGTCATAGAAAGTATGATTCTGTTCGGGATCGAGGACTTCCAGAAGCGCTGAAGTAGGATCGCCCCGGAAGTTCATGCCCACCTTGTCAATCTCGTCAAGCATCATCAGAGGGTTGCTGGTGCCGGCTTTCTTTATACTTTGAACTATGCGTCCGGGCAGGGCTCCTATGTAGGTGCGCCGATGCCCCCGGATTTCCGCTTCGTCTTGAAGCCCACCCACACTGAAACGCTGGAACTCACGGTCCATGGCGCGGGCGATGGATCGGCCAAGAGAGGTTTTGCCGACGCCCGGCGGACCGTAAAAGCACAGTATGGGTGCCTTCATGTCCTTTTTGAGCTTGAGGACGGCGAGGTATTCAATGATGCGCTTCTTGACTTTTTCAAGTCCGTAGTGGTCCTCATCAAGGATTTTTCTGGCCCGTTTCAAATCCAGCTTGTCTTTGGAGAAGTGGTTCCAGGGAAGGTCTACGAGCCACTCTACATAATTATAGATAACACCGTGGTTAGGTGCATTCGCCGGTGTACGTTCCAGGCGGTCCAGCTCCTTGTCCAGTACCTTTTGCACGTGCTCGGGAAATGACTTTTCCTTTGCTTTGGCACGCAGTTTGTTCACATCCTCAAGCTCACTGTCTTCACCCAGTTCCTCCTGAATGGCCTTGAGCTGTTGGCGAAGATAGAAATCCTTCTGCTGCTTGTCGATATCGGTTTTCACCTTGGAGCGGATTTCTTCGCTCAGGTTGAGCACCTGCATCTCTTTTTTCAGGTAGTTCATGACCTTTTCCATTTTTTCGGAAAAGGTCTTGATTTCCAGAAGGGTCTGTTTCTCGTCCAGACTGATGTTCAGGTTGGAACTGATGAAGTTCAGCAGGAAAGTGGGACTGCTGATATTGTTGATGGCTATGCCGGCTTCCGAGGGTATGTTGGGCGAGAGATTGACAATCTGTATCGCCGTCTCTTTGATAGATCGGAGCGCCGCATCAAGTTCAACACCGGAAACATCCTGGCTGTAGATGAAAGGTCTGACCCTGGCAATGTAGTAGGGGTCATAATGGGTGAATTCGTCGATCTCGAAGACACTCTTTCCCTGAATCACAATGCTTTTGCTGCCGTCTGGCATTTTGATGAGCTTCAGGATTTGGGCTACCGTTCCTACATGGTACAGCTCGTCGGGAGCAGGATCTTCCTGATCCTGGTTTTTCTGGGTTACGATCCCAATGATTTTGTCCGTTTCATAGGCTTTTTTTACCAACTCGAGGGAACGGTCCCGGCCAACGGTGATGGGAATTACAACTCCCGGATACAAAACCGTGTTTTTCAATGGAAGAATGGGAAGCTGGTCCGGAATGTCGGATTCCGTCATCCGTTTTTCTTCTTCCTCTGACAATAGAGGGATGGCCTGTTCAAAATCGTCAAATTCGTCTTCCGACAATTTCTTTTTCAGTGCTTTCAGATCACTAAATAATGGCATGTATATTATGCTCTGAGTTAAGAGTTCTTCACCCGGCATCTGTAGAGTGTAAAGTATTTCACAATACGATCAGATGCCAATTGAGTTTTTAGTAACGTAAAATAAAGTTTCAGCATTCTGTATATGCCCGGATAATTTCAATCTGTACGGTGCAACGCAACGGAATGTCAAAGTGTCTTTGGCATGTCCAACGCGCCCTGAAACGATAGTAACTTTCAGGTATAACCGTCAAGAAACGGGCCGCTTGTGGTTCGATGTACAATTCGGCAGCTTAAACGCCAAATTGACAGCAATTATGGTGACTTGCCGGCTTTGGTGTGCTGATCCCGGTTTCATATGTGACAAGGAGGCAGAGGGGGGGCTGGTAGATATCATTCCGGTTAAAAACGAACTTGCAGGGACAGTGCCGAGACGCTGTTTGCATGCCATTGCGGATTTTCTTCGTTCGTGCGGAAAAAACGGAAGGCACCGGTAGCCCTGATGTATCCCAGGTCCAACCCGGCACCCGCTCCTATTGCCGCATTGCCTCCCGGGTTCATCTGGATGCTTCCCATGAGGGGCAAAATGCCGAGCAGCCGGATTTCAGACGCAACGGACAATCGCCATCCATCGGTACGGAAATCCGACGAGTTGAACCGGTAGTTCAGATCAACCATGGATACGAACCAGCGATACTGAAGAGCGGCTCCCGCATGGACTTCTGTTGGCAGTTGCATGGTGAAGGCCGAATCATCGGTGCGAGTCAGGTTGTCGAAGGCGGCACTTTCAGCACTGCTTTCTTGCAGATAACGGAGCAGTTCTCCCGGTTTTCCGTCATATCGAACCGTATTCTCATTGATTTCACCATAGGGACGCATAACGGTACGGGTTTGCCATTCACCGGGGTTTCGCGTGTACCGGATCGCGCCCAGGTCGGTTAGCGCCACACTGAAGCGCAGTGATTTTCTGAGCGGCTCGGAGCTGTGAGGAGACAGGGAAGTGTCATCTCCGAGTGGTATGACATAGGTCAGGCCGGCATCCAGTCCGATTCCAATGCCGCTGGAGTTCATGTTGGATGTAGGGGTGAGATGATTCTGAAAAGCCATCCTGGAATTGCCTGATGAAACCAGCTCTTCCAGATACCCGCTCATATCACCGGCAGCCAGTACTTCCAAATTCCCGGAGTTGAGCCATCCATTGTCCGTTGGTTGGTATTCAGAACGGTAACGGATCTGCGAGAACATACCTCCAAAAAGGACCTTGGGGGCCAGACCAACATACAGGGTATTCATGCCGGAGTGCCATTGATTGACCATGGTCACTTCTCGCGCCATGGCAAATGAGAGCTCGTGGTGCACCTGGTAATTTTCATTAACAAAACGAACGAATAAAGCTTCCGGATCCCCGGCCGGGTCCCCGCTTTCGTACCAGTTGCGGTTGATTTCAAAAGAAGTCAGACCTCGTGAACGCAGGGCAATGGAATTGGCGCTGTTTTGACCTGTCCAGGTGTATCCCACGGGTATGATCTCATAAGATTGGGTTTGATGATAGCGGTTTGATCCATGAAACATGCGCTCCAGATCTGCCCGGGTAAGTTCGGCAGGTGTGTCCGGATCATCGGGGGCAAAATAGGGCAGAATTTCCGTTGGCAGTCGCAGGGGGTTGCTTATGGGTTTTCCGGAACTGTAGTACACACCTCCAATTCCCAATGATACCTGGTGCCTGCGGTGATCCTGCCGGATCATGAGATTGGCCGGATTGTTAAAATGAGCGGACAGGCCCGTGCTGTAGGCTGTTCCTCCACCAAGGGCTGCCTGGCCGGGCGTGGCAATCATCTGGGCATGGGACAACGTCCCGGTCATGAATGCCGAAATGAGAAAAAAAATGAAGAGTGTGGATGCCCTGTTGCACATGAAAAAACGGATTCCCCGGAAGTCGAAAATAGTGTTGTTTTGTATGAACGTAAAAGCGTGGAAAGTTACAAGAAATATTGAACCCAACCAATGCACGTGAAGTGATTATCAGGACAAACGATTCTTGCTGGATTAATGGTATGTACTTATGTAATATGAAACGAAATAAACATGACGGTTGGTCTATGCGTATTGCACGGATTGCCTGCCGTCGGGAACCATGAAAGCTGCGTAATTATCGGAGGCACGTGCAATGCAACGTCAGGGCTTGACACTGGGCACCTACAAAGACATCCGGGTCGGACTTGATTACAGCTGGTTTATCATGTTCATTCTGGTTGTTTTCATGCTGGCAAGGTACTTTTTCCCCCAGAATTATGCGGAGATGCAGGCATGGGAAGCCTGGTCTCTGAGTGTTCTGGCCGCCCTGCTGTTTTTTCTGTCCATTCTGCTGCATGAGTTTGCGCATGCCCTGGCAGCAAGAAAATGCAATGTCGAGATATCGGAAATCATACTTTTCATTTTCGGCGGACTGGCAAAAATGAAGAAGGAGCCTGAACGGGCGCGGGATGAGTTTGTGATTGCGGGCGCCGGCCCGTTATGCAGTTTGCTGTTGGGGCTGTTCTTCCTTGCATCATCTTTTCTTCTTGAGCCGGTGATACGCGAGGGACTGCATGGTGTACTCTGGTACATAGGCTACGTCAACATTCTGCTTGTTCTGTTCAATCTTGCCCCCGGCTTCCCGTTGGATGGCGGACGCATGCTGCGGGCAGCGCTTTGGCATTATAGTGGCAACCTTCGAAAATCCACACGGATTGTGAGTAATCTTGGACAGATATTTGCCTTTTTACTGATGTTCACCGGGGTTCTGGTGATTTTTGGTGGCGCCATCATCGTCGGGGTGGTATGGATCTTTGTTGGGATGTTCCTGCTTCAGTCTGCAAAAAGCGGGTATTACATGGTTGCCATGAGGGAAGGGTTGTCGGGAATTCCGGTGCAAAAAATCATGACCACCAATCCGTCTACCGTTCATCCCGACGTCAGCCTCCGGAATCTGGTCAATGAATATTTTTTCAAGAACCGGTTTTCGTGTTTTCCCGTGATGAGGAGGGGTGAGTTCGTCGGACTGGTGGAGATAAACCAGGTCAAGGCGGTGGATCGCGACCAGTGGGAATTCACCCGTGTTTCCGACATCATGACACCGCGGGAAGCGCTGCGACCGGTGAGTCCGGATACCGATGCCTACGACGTGCTCATGCAGATGATTGATGCCGGAAGCGGGCGGCTGCCGGTCCTGGAAAACGATGAACTTGTGGGAATCATCGCAAGAAAGGACATCCTGCAGTTTGTGGAATTTCGCGAAGTTCTGGGGGCCTGATCAGCATCCGGAAGGATGATTCCTTGCCCGGGGCAGGAATGCGATCGAAATCCCAACCAACTCAACCGATGACAGTAAGCCGGGCAAGCCGGGCCACCAGCTTTTTCTGTCCGGCATTTTTAAAAAAGACCGTCAGGCGTGCGTTTTCTCCCTTTCCCTCACACTGCATGATCTTACCGGCACCAAATTTCGGATGGATGACGGCCATGCCCGGACGCCAGTCCCCGGCCTCGGACCCGGAGTCGTATTCGATCGTCATTCCCTCACCGGTGTCATCGGATCCGCCCTTGCTGTACGTATCACGGTCTTCGGAGCGGAACGGGTTGCTGCTATCCCGGTGACTGGACGGACCGCCGCGCTTCCAGGACGGCGCCCGGTCTCCATGGTCATCATAGGAAATGTAGGTGCCACCGTGTCCTGAGCGCCGGCCGCCTTGCCGGATTGTGGCTCCTGTTTCAGTTCGGACCACTGAGGGATCCACCTCGTCCAGGAACCGAGAGCGCCGCATCTCAACCTGTTCACCGAAGCGGAATCTGTTTTTTGCATAGCTGAAGTAAAGATATTTTTCCGCGCGCGTGATGGCGACGTAAAACAGGCGCCGTTCCTCCTCGAAGTCCACATCCTCCCCGTTTCTTCCGCCAATAGGGAAGAGTTCCTCTTCCAGTCCGGTGATGAACACAATAGGGAATTCCAGTCCCTTGGAGCCGTGAACGGTCATAAGGGTGACTGCCGGCTCATTGGAATCATGGGCATCGAGATCGGTAACCAGGCTGATCTCCTGCAGGAAAGTACTCAGGGAGGGCTGGTTGCTGCTTTTTTCGAAATAGGAGATGGCATTGAGAAGCTCCATGACATTCTGGCGGCGCATCAGGGAATCGTGGGAGTGCTCTTCGATGAACTGGCGTACATAGCCGGATTCATCCAGAAGATACCGGACGGTGTCGGTGATTCCGGTATCGGTGAGCTTTCCCCGGGTGCGCTCCATCAGATCCACAAATTCGCGGATCCTGGGGACAGCCGGCTTGTATACTCCCGCAGACTCTACGTCGCAAAGGACATCCCAGAGCGACTTGTCTTTCGTCCGTGCAATCTCCATCAGTACGTTCAGTGTTTTCTCACCGACCCCCCGTGAAGGTTCGTTGATGACCCGGAGTACGGATTCGTCATCGTGCGGGTTGACCAGGAGTCGCAAGTATGCCGTTACATCCTTGATCTCCTTTCTCTGATAGAATGATATGCCGCCAACGAGCTGGTAGGGGATGCTGCGCCGCCGGAAGGCATCCTCCAGGACCCGGCTCTGGTAATTGGTCCGGTAGAGTACGGCGAAATCGCGGTATGTCAGATTCAGGCGCAGTTTTCGGTCCTCAATGGTCCGAGCAATCCGATTGGCCTCATCCCGCTCGTCGTAATTCTCCAGCACAGTGATAATTTCACCCTGGTCGTTGTTGGTCCAGAGGGTTTTCTCAAGCCGGGCCTTGTTTTTCCTGATCACCGAGTCGGCGCATTTCAGTATGGACTTGGTTGACCGGTAGTTCTGCTCCAGCGGGATTTGTGTCGCATCCGGATAATCTTCCCGGAAGTTCAGGATGTTGGTGATGTCGGCACCGCGGAAGGAGTAGATGCTCTGGGAGTCATCGCCCACCACACAGATATTTTTGTGTCCGGCTGCCAGCAGTTTCGTCGCCAGGTACTGGGCGTGATTGGTGTCCTGGTATTCATCGATCAGGATATAGCGGAAATGCTCCTGGTATTTCTGGAGGATATCGGGATGCTGCTCAAAAAGTTCTATCGGCTTGAGCAGCAGATCGTCGAAATCCATGGCATTGTTTTTCCTGCACCGTTCCAGATAGCGCTGATAAACCTGCGCTGCGATGTCATCAAGCGAGCTCTGGACAAAACGGTCCCGGAACGATTCAGGACCGATCATCTGGTTTTTGGCATTACTGATGATGAACCGTACTTTTTGGGGTTTGACTTCCCGGGTATTGATATTCAGCTCCTGCAGGATGGTTTTGATGACCCGGTCACTGTCGACGCTGTCGTAGATGCTGAAGTCGCGGGTGAAACCGATCTGTTCGGCTTCGATGCGCAGGATGCGGGAAAAAATGGAGTGAAAGGTTCCCATCCAGAGGCGGGTGGCCTGATCACCGATCAGTGCGACAATACGATCCTGCATTTCGCGGGCGGCCTTGTTGGTGAAGGTCAGTGCGAGGATCTGGTTGGGATAAGCCTTTTTCTGGTAGAGCAGATTGGCAATTCGGTAGGTAAGTACACGTGTTTTACCGCTGCCGGCTCCGGCAATGATGAGCAGGGGGCCGTCGGTGTGAAGCACCGCTTCCCGCTGACGTTCGTTCACATCCTTGATGAACGGGGGGATCGGCGGCATGGATTCCGCATCATCGTTTTCTAGTACAAAAGTGGGCATAACTAACTTCGAAATAGTACCAATTAACTGAAGCGCCAGCTTCCGTCACGGTTCACAGGTTCGCTTTCCTGCCGGACCGGTCATCCTTCGAGGTCGGATAGGATGGTTTTCATTTTTTCCAGATTGATCAGGGCGTCGTTTTTCTTGTTCCGTTCATTCTGTACAACCTGTTCCGGCGCGTTCCCCAGAAACTTTTCGTTGGAGAGCTTCTTCTCGACGGAGACGAGGAACGATTCAAGTCGGGCGATTTCCTTGTGGATGCGCTCTTTTTCCTTCTCAAAGTCAATCAGTCCGGAAAGGGGGACGAAGAGTTGGTGGCCATTCACCACGTCGGAGGCACTGGCTTTGGGACGATCAGCCGCCATATCGACACTGAAACGATTGATTCGTAACATTTTGTCGAACACAGACCGGTGATCCGGGAGTATCTGCTGCATTCCGGAGGAGGCCGGTTTGATGATAATATCCACTTCCAGCTGATCCGGTACACGCATCTCCGACCGGATGTTGCGCACCGAGGAGATCAGCTGCTGAATGGTGCTGAACTGTTTTACGGAGTCTTCTGATACCATGGATGCATCATATTCCGGCCATGAACTGACGATCAGTGCTTCCGAAGGTGCCCGATTGCGAAGCCGCTGCCAAATTTCCTCAGTGATGAAGGGCATGAAGGGGTGCAGCAGCTTGAGAAGCGTTTCAAAATGGATCAGTGCCCGTTCGGCCACGTCACGGTCCATTGTTTCCCCGAATTCGGGTTTTACAAGCTCCAGATACCAGTCGCAGTAATCGTCCCATACAAGGGAGTAAATTTTCAGCAACGCTTCATTGAGCCGGTAGCGGGAGAGGTCGTCATCAACGGCACTGATGGTTTGCTGGATGCGGGTCATCATCCAGCGGTCATGCATAGGCAGGGCGGCTGTTTCTTTTTTGTCCCAGGGCCAGGAACTGGCATAACCGGCGTTCTGGTCCAGGTGCATGTTAAGGAACCGGAACGCATTCCACAGCTTGTTGGCGAAGTTGCGTCCCATTTCGAACTTGGTGGGATCGAGCTTGATGTCCTGTCCCTGCGCGCACAGTATGATGAGGCAGTAGCGGACAGCATCGGCGCCGTACTGGTCGATCATTTCCAGCGGATCGATGCCGTTGTTGAGGCTCTTGCTCATTTTCCGACCCTGTTTGTCCTTAACGATTCCGGTCATGAAAACGTCGCGGTAGGGGGCTTTTCCGGTGAAATGCAGGCCACCCATAATCATCCGGCTCACCCAGAAGAAAAGGATGTCGTAGCCGGATACCAGCACGGAGGTCGGATAGAAATATTCGAAATCACGGGTTTTTTCCGGCCAGCCCAATGTGGAAAAGGGCCACAGCCAGGAAGAGAACCAGGTGTCCAGAACGTCGGGGTCCTGCACCATGCCATCCTCCGGCTGATCGATGCTGACGACGTAATTCCGTGTTGTGTCCATGGAGCCGTCGTCTTTGGTATAATACCACACCGGAATCCTGTGTCCCCACCAGAGCTGGCGGGAGATGACCCAGTCACGGATATTATCCATCCACCGGAAAAACTCATTTTCCCACCTGGCTGGATAGAAACGGAACTCGCCGTTGCGGCTTGCATGCATGGCTTTCTCGGCAAGCGGCTTCATTTTTACGAACCACTGGTCGGACAGCAGCGGTTCTATGATGGCTTTGCTGCGACTGGAAATGCCGACCTGGTTGACGTAATCCTCGACCTTGACCAGCAATCCATCGGCTTCCAGATCCTTGACGATGGCATCACGTGCATCAAAGCGGTCCATCCCGCTGTATTTTCCGGATTCCTCGTTGAGTGTTCCGTCCTTGTTTATAATGTTCAGGGTAGGGAGGGAGTGCCTTTTTCCAATTTCGAAATCATTCTCGTCATGTGCCGGTGTTACTTTGAGGGCACCGGACCCATAATCCATTTTGACATAATCATCGGCTATGATCGGGACCTTGCGTCCGGTCGTAGGGACAAAGGCGTGTCCCCCGATGAGTTTTTTGTATCGCTCATCGTCCGGATGCACGCTTACGGCCGTGTCGGCGGGGATGGTCTCGGGACGGGTAGTGGCTATGGTGATGTGGGTCAGCCCCGAACGTGATGCCGTCTCCTCATCAAGAGGATATGCAACGTGCCACATATGTCCTTTTCGCTCAATATGTTCAACCTCTTCATCTGAGATGGCTGTCATGTCGACCGGACACCAGTTCACCAGATAGTATCCCTTGTAGATCAGTCCCTCATCGTGCAGGCGGATGAAAGTCTCCTGCACGGCGCGCGAGAGGCCTTCGTCCATCGTGAACCGCTCGCGGCTCCAGTCGCAGCTGACTCCAAGCTTGCTGTACTGGCGTGTGATGATCTCACCGTACTTTTCCTTCCATTCCCAGACTTTCTGTACGAACGCTTCACGGCCAATATCGTGGCGGTTTTTCTTTTCGGTTCTCTTGAGCTCCCGTTCGACCACATTCTGGGTAGCTATGCCGGCATGGTCGGTTCCCGGCAGCCAGAGTGCTTCGTATCCCTGCATGCGTTTGAGCCGGGTGAGCATGTCCTGGACGGCTCCCTGAAGCGCATGTCCCATGTGCAGTGCCCCGGTTACGTTGGGAGGAGGCATCATGATGGTGAAAGGTTCCTTGCCGGAGTCGGTATGGGCTTCAAACATTCCGTGCTTCATCCAGAAGTCATACCACTGGTCCTCAATGGCTTTGGGGTCGTATTGCTTGGGAATCACTTTCTCTTTCAGGTTTCCGCTGGACATATGCTGTTAGTTACGCTGGGACTGTTTTGGTAATCTGTTTTTGGATAATGTTGTTTGTTCCGGGTACGGGGTTCATGAGCGAATTAAACAGGCCTGCAGGCGCGGAAGGAACCGAATGCACGTATAAATGCGCAAGCTATACCACTCTTTTGAGCAGCACGCCGAAATGTCCGTCACAGTTGTGGATGTGCGGAAGGGTCTGATAAGACTTTCCATCGTCTGCAAGCACTTCCTCGGGGAGATAATCCTCAAGGTTTTCCAGCTCGAAATTGTTGTATTCCTTAAGGAACGCCTGGATGCGATCCATGTTTTCTTCCGGTTCTATGGAGCAGGTAGAATAAACAAGTCGTCCGCCTCTTTTTACCATATTAGCTGCAGCATCAAGGAGTTCGTCCTGCTTACGTGTGAATTCTTCGAGCTCGGATTCTGTCCGTCGCCAGCGCAAGTCCGCTCTTTTTGCGAGCACACCCGTTCCGGAGCACGGGGCATCAAGCAGGACCGCGTCCACCAGTTTGAAGCGTTCGATGGTGATATCGGCCCGATGCACTTTAACAATATCGGCGCCGTAGTTGGTGACATTTTCTGCGATAAGTGCGATTCGTTCGGCGGATATATCGACAGCTGTGATGTTGCCCTTGTTCTGCATCAGGTCACAGAGCATGATGGTTTTGGTTCCGGGGGCGGCGCACAGGTCGTAGACGTCCTCGCCCGGTTGCGGGTCAAGGATGGTGGGAGCAAAGCCGGCAGCGATGTCCTGCACCTGGGCAAAGCCCTTTTGAAACCATCCCTTCGTACGTATTTTATTGAGGCCGTTTACCTTGTAATACCCGGGCAGCCACTCGCTTTCCTCAAAATCGATATCAGCTTTGCTGAGTCTGAGCTTGAAGTTCTGTGCATTGGTCTTAAGACCGTTGACCCTCAGATAGTAGGTGGGAGTCTGGTTGTTGTATTGCATGAGCCGGAAAGAGTCTCGTTCACCAAAGCGATCGATCCATCGTTTAACAAGCCATTCAGGGTGGGAAAAAGTGGTGGAGACAAGTTTTGTGCGATCTTCGAAATCGGGTCTGGGCAGATCAGGCATGTCACGCTGGACACGCCGAAGGATGGCGTTCATAAGATCGCCGCTTCGCGAACCTCCCATTGTTTTTGCAAGCTCAACGGCCTCATTAACTGCGGCGTAGTCAGGGGTGCCATCCATGAACAGCAGGTCATACAGGCCAATGCGCAGGATATTCTTAAACTGAAGGTTCATATCATCGACCGCAACGGCACTGTAGTGTGATATGAGGAAATCCAGATAACTCTTGCGGCGCAGTATTCCCTGAACGTATTCGTTAGCCTGCTGCCGATCCTGGCCCTCCAGTTTGTTCAGTATTTTGGAGTCCGTTTTTTTGAATTCCTCAAAGTGATTCAGTGCTTGTACGCTTGTTTGCCGTGCTGTTGCAGTCTGTTCCAATGCTTTTTTTCCGCTATTTCAGGTTAGTATTCATATCCTGAAAAAAGTACGGATTTTTTTCTTAATAATTAAGCCCAGTTATCAGTCCGTCGGGATACGCGCTCTGTCTGGAATGATTATTTCCGGGGTTTCCCGCAACGGGGAGCAGCCGCGGCAATATGCCGGGATAAAAAACAAAAAGGAGCTCAATTGGTGTTTTCCTTTTGCTCCGGTATTTGGTAATTTTGCGAAATTGCCGTGCCAGGTAAATCTGCCCGGTTCATTTACTGAAACTTTTAAAAAATCTTTGCTGATGAATAAAGGGAGCGTAGCACAAATTATTGGACCTGTTGTGGATGTCGACTTTCCAGAGGGCAATCTTCCATCGATTCTCAACGCGCTGAAAATCGAACGGGAAGGTATGCAGGATCTGATCCTTGAGGTGGCACAGCATCTTGGGGAGAACAGGGTACGCACGGTAGCCATGGACTCCACAGACGGACTTGTCCGAGATACCCCTGTTGAAGATCTGGGAACCACCATATCGATGCCCATAGGCGAGGACATCAAGGGCCGGTTGTTCAACATTATTGGTGACACCATTGACGGTATCCAGCAGCCCCGGGGAAAAGAACGATATCCGATTCACCGTCCTGCTCCCCCGTTTGAAGAGCTGTCCACATCAACGGAAATGCTGGAAACCGGTATCAAGGTAATTGACCTGTTGTGTCCCTACGCCAAGGGCGGCAAGATCGGTCTGTTTGGTGGTGCCGGTGTCGGTAAAACGGTGCTGATCCAGGAGTTGATCAACAATATTGCCAAGCAGCATGGCGGTCTTTCCGTGTTTGCCGGGGTAGGCGAGCGTACCCGTGAGGGAAATGACCTGCTGCGCGAGTTCATCGAATCCGGTGTCATCAACTACGGCGAGGAATTCAAGAAAGAGTTTGAGGAAACAGGAAACTGGAATCTGGAAAAGGTGGATCTTGATGCGCTCAAGACATCACAGGCAACCCTGGTATTCGGACAGATGAATGAACCGCCCGGTGCACGTGCGCGTGTTGCACTCTCCGGACTGACCATTGCCGAGTATTTCCGTGACAAAGTCAGCAAGGACATTCTTCTTTTCATTGACAACATCTTCCGGTTTACACAGGCTGGCTCTGAAGTATCGGCATTGCTGGGAAGGATGCCTTCGGCCGTTGGCTATCAGCCGACCCTTGCAAGTGAAATGGGGGACCTGCAGGAGCGCATCACCTCAACCAGGGACGGATCCATTACTTCGGTTCAGGCCATTTACGTTCCTGCGGATGACCTTACAGATCCCGCCCCGGCCACTACGTTCTCTCACCTGGATGCCACTACGGTACTTTCGCGGCAGATTGCCTCGCTTGGTATCTATCCGGCCGTAGACCCGCTCGACTCCACCTCAAGGATCCTGGATCCGCGCGCTATTGGACAGGATCATTACGATGCGGCACAGAGTGTCAAGGAACTGCTCCAGCGCTACAAGGAACTTCAGGACATCATTGCCATTCTTGGCATGGACGAGTTATCCGACGAGGATAAACTGACGGTTGCCCGGGCACGCCGTGTGCAGCGCTTCCTGAGCCAGCCCTTCTTCGTTGCCTCCCAGTTCACCGGGCTTGAAGGCAAGTTTGTCAAAATCGAGGATACCATCAGAGGATTCCTCAAGATTGTAAATGGCGAGCTGGATCATCTCCCGGAAAGCGCGTTCTTCCTGGTGGGCAGCATTGAGGAAGCCATTGAACGCGGTGAGAAAATGCTCAAGGTGGAGGAGTAATCCCCGTACCATATATCGTGCCGTACAGAAAATGAACTCAACCGTAACATCGCTTCTTTTATGAAAGCTCACATACTAACTCCGCGTGGCCCCGTTTTTGAAGGGGAGGTCGAGGGGGTCAGAATGCCCGGGATCGAGGGTGGTTTTGAAGTGCTCGAGGATCACGCTCCGCTGGTTTCCATACTCGATATAGGTAAACTGGTCGTACGTGTGCTGGATAAATCGGAGAAAATCTACGCCATAAGCGGAGGATTCACCGAGATCAAGGACAACAGTGTGATTGTTATGGCCGAGGAAGCCATACCCTCCGATAAAATTGACACGGATTCCGAACGAGCCAGGAGGTCGGCGCTGGAACTGGAACTGAAAAAGCACAAGGTATTCACGGATGAGCACAAAAGGACCAGCAGGGAACTTAGAATCGTAAAAAACCGCTTGTACGTTGCGGGCAGATGAGTTACAAGTCCATTCGATCTGATATAGCCGGATGGATTACCAGCTAATCCGGCTCGGACGGATGGTTTCGGTATCCCGCTCTTCCGGCGCCTGTTCCATTATAAAGCCTTGCGGCTGTTGAAAGGCCTCTCTGCTCCAAGGGACATTGGGATCATTGGCGCAGCTCTGGAGAAACTGCCCAACAATCGGCAGTGCCGTACGGGCTCCCTGACCAACCTGGGTACCCTGGGGGAAGATGATGCGCCTGTCCTCTCCGCCTACCCATGCGCCTGCCACAAGGTGCGGTGTCATCGCCACGAACCAGTTATCCGCGCTGTTCTGTGTGGTTCCGGTCTTGCCGGCAATATCCTGAGTGATATTGAACATCCAGTTCATCCGGTTGCCGGTGCCCACCCAGCCCTGGCCGCCCCGGATCACACCGCGCATCATGTCGATCATAATGTATGCCGTCTCGGGACTGATCACTTCCTGCTGGCTTGGCGACCGGAACTCCTGCAGTATGTTGCCCTCGGCGTCTTCAATCCGAGTAACCGCATAGGGTTCGATATGCACGCCCATATTGGCAAAAGTGGTGTAGGCGCTGGTTAGTTCAAGAAGGCTGGAGTGAGCGGTTCCCAGGGCGATGGCCGGGTTGGTTGCGATCGGTGTGCGGTTCATGCCCATTCTTCGGGCAAATTCAGCAATTTTTTCACCGGCGGGTCGCAGGTCTTCCAGCCGGTTGGTGCCCGGGGCACCGGCCAGTTCGGGTAACAGGCGAACCGTTACATTGTTCAGGCTTCTGCCGATAGCTTCCCTGAGTGTGATCATTTCAGGCCCACTGGGTATCACCGGATCCCTGGGTGACCACCGGTCTCCGCTTACATCAAAGAAGTTGACCGGATATTTTGAAAATCTGTGATAGGGGCGGTATCCGTTATCAATGGCGACGGCATAGACAAAGGGTTTGAACGTGGAACCGGTCTGCCTGCGCAGCTGGTGAACATTATCGCGCTGAATAGTACTGTAATCCGATCCGCCCACCCATGCCAGTATATTCCCGTTGGATGGGTCGATGGCAACGAAACCCGCTTCCAGCCGGGCGCGTACACGCTTAACGGAATCCACAAAAGCCTCATCGCTTTTCAGCATGTCCAGTATTTCTGCATGGGTTCCGCGGCCTTCCCGCCGGTACTGGTCATATCGTCCGGTTTCTTCCAGAAAGCTGTTGAGGAAACCGGGGTGCTGGGCCCAGAGCCTGTCCATGTAGTCATTGCTGCCCGAGGTGGTCCATTCCTGCTCAAAGCTGCGCTGATGCTGCACAAGCTGGGCTTTGAGGGCTTCTTCGGCATACCGTTGCATGCGGGAGTCGATGGTTGTGTGGATGATAAGACCATCGCGGTACAGATCATATCCGTTCTCTTCGGCCCATCCCTGGATCTGTTGACGGACATACTGTCCGAAATAGCGGCTTTCCCGTCCGGCACGGAAAGGGGGGTTGTAATCCAGTTCCAGCGGTGTGGCACGGTACTGCGCAAATTCTTCGGGCGAGATGAAATTATGTCGTGTCATCTGTGCCAGGACCACATTTCTGCGCTGCAGGGATCGCTCAGGCCGGGTGCGGGGATTCAGTGCGGATACGGCCTGCAGACTGCCTATCAGTGTGGCTGCCTCGGGTACGGTCAGGTCGCTGGCAGGTTTGTTGAAATGGGTGTGGGCCGCCGTCTCAATCCCGAATGAACTGTTGCTGAATTCCACGGTGTTCAGGTACATCTCGATGATCTCCTGTTTTGTGTAATTCTGCTCGATCTGAATTGCCGTGATGATTTCGCGCAGTTTACGTGTCACGCTCACCTCGCGACCAATGGAGCGGTACAGGTTCCTTGCCAGCTGCTGGGAAATGGTTGAGCCGCCCTGTGGATTCCCACGGATCAGGTGATAGGGGATGGCCAGCGTTCGGAACATGTCAATTCCCCAGTGGTTGTAAAAGCGGTGGTCCTCGGTAGCCACAAGGGCATCAATCACATTCGGGGAAATATCCTGGTAGCGTATGTATGTGCGGTTTTCCGTGAAATATTTGTCCAGAACCTGGCCGTCGCGGCTTACAACGAAACTGGCAATGTCGGTTTGCGGATTTTCCAGTTCCTCGATGGAGGGCAGTCCCTGAGAGAGATAGAAAAAGAACAGCAGCCCGGCAATAAAACAGACGATGATTATCCCGCCGAAAACACCAAATATATGCCTCCAACCGATATCCTGAATCTTGTCACGAGATGAGTATGTCTTCTTTTTGCCCGCGCCAGTCTTTCCTTTTCCCGATGCTGCCGCAGAGGCCTGCTGCGATCCGGTCCCTGAAGGGTTCTTTCTCCTCTGGGCCATCTCGCGACGGTACTCGGGATCATTCAGATAACGATCCATGTCCATATTTTCAAAATCCTCGCTTGTCATTTCCTATGTGTCCGCAGTGGTATAACCGGTTGCAAGTGTGTTGCTTCCTGCATCCCATGTAACGGTTTCAAAGGCCTTGTTTGCATACAGACCCAGGGAATAATCACTGCCGAAACTCCCGCAGTTCATGCAGGTGAGACCCTGCTGCTTCCAGAGCACCGGACGGTGATGATGTCCGTATACAACGGCCTGGATCCGGTCATCGGCCAGAACCTTGCTTATTGCCCATTCATCCAGCATCGCACGTCCGTCAGAGTGAGGCGCCGCATCACCGGTTGTACGGCTTAATCGCGAAAATAGCCTCATTCCAAACCAGCCCAGGCGTGGTGGAAGAAGTGTCTGATACATTTTAATAAAATACGCATTTCTCAGGATACGATGCATCCGCGGACGTGGAAGCCCCATTGCCGGATCTCTGAGGCCATCGCCGTGAAGCACCATTATGGACGTTTCAGCATCCTGGATGATGCGGTACTCGTGTTCCAGGTCAAATCCGAGATCGACAAGATATCCGTTCGTCCAGTTATCATGATTACCTGTGACAAACAGCGTATGACTACCGGTCCGGATGTGATAACGGTGAAAATGTTCCAGTATCCTGTCGCCGAGCGGCGGGACTTTTCCGGCAGGATACTCCATCCAGTAGTCGAAAAAATCGCCCAGAATCACGATTTCCAGTGCATTTTCCCGGCAAAAATCGACAAGCCGGATCAACTGCTCTTCCAGTATCCGGTTTTTATCAGCGGACCAGCCACCAAGGTGTACATCCGACAGAAAAAGAAGGGATCGGGAGGGGAGTATGGAGATGCTATTTCTTTCTGTAGATGACAAATCGTATGAATTCTGAGAACTTGTCCCGTGTATCCGAGTCGGGGAATTCATTCAGCAGTATGAGAGCCTTGCCGGCATGTTCCTCCATTTTTTTGGTGGCGTAATCCAAGCCACCCTTCTGCTTTACAAAATCCCTGATGTGTTCCACGTCGCCGGCACTTTTTCCCTTTTTCCGGAACAGCCATCTCATTTTACTCTGTTCCAGGAGGGAGGATGCGTTAATTGCAGCTATGAATGGCAGGGTGATTTTTCTTTCCAGGATATCGTTGCCGGATGTTTTGCCTGTTTTGCTCTGGCTGTAATCGAGAAGGTCGTCACGTACCTGAAATGCGATGCCGATATGATGTCCGATTTTTTGCATACGGATGCGGACGGCCTCGACCGCTGATGCGCTGATGGCCCCGCATTCGCAGCAGGCCACCAGCAGGCTGCCCGTCTTTTCCGTAATGATCTGGTAATACTTTTCTTCCGTCATGTTCTGGAGCTTGGAGGCCTTGAGCTGCCGCAGTTCACCTTCGCTCATCCGTTTGACGGCAGTGGACAGCACCCTGAGCAATTCAAATTCATTTGACTCCACCGCTACCAGCAAGCCTTTGGCCAACAGAAAATCGCCGAAGAGCACACTGGCCTTGTTTTTCCATACCTTGTTTATACTCAGGAATCCCCGGCGCTGGTCGGCATTATCCACCACGTCATCGTGTATGAGCGTGGCCGTATGAAGCAGTTCGATCATGGTTGCCGCCACATAGGACCGGTCATTGATGCCACCGCATATTTTTGCGGACAGTAGCACGAGCAGGGGGCGCATCTGCTTACCTTTCATGCGCATGAGGTACCGTATGATCCGGTTCAGAAGGAAGACATCGGTATCCAGATGCCTCCGGAAATGGCCCCTGAAGGTCTCGAGCTCGGATGCGATTGGCTTCTGGATATAGTCCAGTGATCTCACGGGTGCTGTTTTATGGTCGGCTTTTTCCTTTGCTGCCATGTTCTCCATGCAAAAGTCGGGGTCATTTTGAGATTATAATTTGGTATCTTGTGACCGGATTGGCGTGCATGCCGTCGGTATAATGATATCTGGCTTAGTTTTCACGTGCCAATTTAGCAGTTTTTAATCACAAATCTTGAGAAAAAGCGATTGATGACAATGAAACGCATAGCCGTTTTCACCAGTGGAGGAGACGCTCCCGGCATGAATGCCGCAATACGGGCTTCGGTCCGGACGGCTACAAAAAACGGATTAGGTGTAATGGGCGTTCGTTTTGGTTATCAGGGCATGATCGACGATGATTTTGTTGAGATGCACCACCACAGTGTCTCGAATATCCTGCAACGGGGGGGGACCATTCTCAAATCAGCCCGCTCCAGTGAGTTTCGCACTGCGGAAGGCCGTAAAAAAGCAGTTGAAAACCTCAGGAAGCATCAGATTGATGCTATTGTCGCCATTGGCGGTGACGGGACTTTTCGCGGTGCAACCGAGCTGCATAACGAGTATGAAATTCCGGTTGTTGGCGTCCCCGGAACTATTGACAATGACCTGTACGGCACCGATGAGACCATCGGGTATGATACTGCACTGAATACGGCCATGGAAGCCATTGACAAGATCCGGGATACGGCCGACGCACATGACAGGCTGTTTCTTGTTGAGGTGATGGGGCGCGAGGCCGGTTTTATCGCCCTGGAGACAGGCATAGCCACCGGAGCCGAACTGATTCTGCTTCCCGAAGCCGTAAAAAAGATCGAATATATCCGTGAAAGCCTGGAGGAAGTGTTCAAAGTGCAGCGCAGGAGCAGTCTGGTCATCATCGCCGAGGGAGACCAGACAGGTGGCGCCATGAACCTTGCTGAAAAGCTTAAAGATGATTTTGACAAATACGAGATGCGTGTCAGTGTGCTGGGACATTTGCAGCGAGGCGGATCCCCTACCTCGCATGACCGCGTACTTGCCAGCCGCCTGGGAAGTGCCGCCGTGCAGGCGCTGATGAATGGACATACCAACGTCATGGCCGGTGTAGTCAACGGCAAGAATACGCTTACACCCATGCACAAAACATGGTCTGAGAAGAAAAGCATCAATTTTGAACTACTTGAACTCGCAAAAGTAATTCGGTAACATTATTTAAACATGATCACTGTTGAAACAAAACTGGCCCGCACATTCCTTTCCGATGAAGAGCGGAATCTTGCAGGCACGGTAGCAAGCGAATCTTCCGAAAAGCTGGACAAGCGTACTGGAAAAGGGACCGAATGGCTTGGATGGCAGGACATCCTCAGGGAGCCTAATGATGCACTTCTTGAAAACATGGAGTCCATAGGCACTGAGATCCACAAAAAGGCAGATGTTTTCATAGTATGCGGCATCGGCGGGTCCTATCTGGGTGCTCGCGCTGTCATAGAGGCCCTCACTCCCGAATTCCGGGACCGCGGACCGGAAATCATATATGCCGGCCATCACATTTCAGGCCGTTATCTGCAGAGGCTCATAGCGCATCTTGAAAAGCCCAATGCCAATGGCAGGCCCAAGGAGGTATACCTGAATGTCATATCCAAGTCCGGGACCACCATGGAGACGGCCATTGCGTTCCGTGTCCTCAGGAAATGGATGCATGATCACTACGGTGATGATGCCGTTTCCCGGATATTCTGCACAACCAGCAAGGAAGGCGGGGCGCTCAACAAGATTATCGATGCCAGCGGATACCGCAAATTCATCCTCCCCGATGATGTGGGCGGCAGGTTTTCTGTTCTCACTCCCGTGGGGCTGCTGCCTATTGCCGCTGCGGGAATTGACGTCAGAAGGCTTTTTTATGGCGCCGTGGAGTGCTATGAACGGATGCAGCAAGACCGGTCAAACCTGCTGGACTATGTAGCCACCCGTTACGCACTCTGCAAAAAAGGATATGCCATAGACCTGATTGCAACGTTTGAACCGGCACTTGTCTCCATGGGCGGCTGGCTGCAGCAGCTCTATGGCGAGAGTGAAGGGAAAAACGGAAAGGGCCTGTTCCCGGCAGTTGCCCAGTATTCCACGGATCTTCACAGTCTCGGCCAGATGGTCCAGGATGGCAAACGCAACATCATGGAGACATTTCTGCACATCCGGAATGCGGAACCATCTCTGACAATTTTTAAAGAATCCGGGGATTATGACGGGTTGAACTACCTTTCTGGCAAAACCATGGAAGAGGTGAACGAAAAAGCGTTTCTGGGTACGGTACAGGCGCACGGCGAAGGCGGTGTCCCTGTATTCATAGCCCGGATCGACGAGCAGAGCGCCGAAAGTATTGGACATGCGATTTACTATTTTGAGCTTGCAACGGCCATTTTTGTCTACGCACTTGGTGAAAATCCCTTCGATCAACCCGGAGTGGAAGCGTACAAAAAAGCCATGTTCCGGCTTTTGGGCAAACAGGATTAATGATTATGACGCAGCAAAAGAGATCGGAATTCTACTACTACGCCGTTGCAGGCAATATCGGAGCCGGTAAATCGTCCCTGACCACCCTGCTGGCCAAACATTACAACTGGCGTGCCTACTATGAATCTGTGGATGACAATCCCTACCTCACTGATTTTTATGATGATATGAGGCGATGGAGTTTCAATCTGCAGGTCTACTTTCTTTCAAGCCGGTTTCACAGCCAGAAGGAGATTGTGAATACGCGACAGAGTTTCATTCAGGACCGGACCATATATGAGGATGTCGAGATATTCGCCAAGAACCTCTACCAGATGGGACTGATGAGCAAGCGTGATTTTGAAAACTACAGCAACCTTTTTCGAGAAATGGTGGACTTTCTGACGCCGCCGGACCTTCTGATCTATCTGCGTGCTGATGTGCCTACGCTCGTGAGGCAGATCCAGCAGCGGGGAAGAGATTACGAGAGCACGATCAGAATTGAATACCTTGAGCGTCTGAACACGCTTTATGAAGACTGGATCAAGCGCTATCCGCATGAAAAGCTGATCATAGACACGGACCACCTTGATTTTGTAAACAACAAGGAAGACCTTGGAAAAATAATCGAAACCATTGAGCAAAGGAGATTTGGATTGTTTTCATAGCGTTGTTTATCAATGCATAATTTGTTAAATTTACCAGCTTTGTAATAAACGCACAGACCAATATGGTTTCCTTTCGATTCAACGAGATCCCAAAGGGATTGTCAGAGGAGTTGCTGAATGTCGATGCAGCAGAGCTTGGTGTTGAGGACTCGGTTATTACCCGGGTTCGGATCGAGCTGACATTCAACAAACAGAATGACAACCTCCGGATTCAGTGTCGGCTTGGCGCAGCTGCCGTGCTGACATGTGACCGCTCGCTCGATCGATATGAAACCGTTTTGGAAAGCGCATATGAAGTCGTATTTCAGCTTGATGCTGAAGAAGAACTGGAGGAAATGTCCGGTACGCTCAGAAAGCTGGACCCATCGCAGAACATCATCGATATTACCCGGGAATTGCGGGATACGGTATTGCTCAGTATTCCTGTCAAGAAGCTTCACCCAAGGTATATCAAGGATGGAGAAATAACGGAATTTGAAGCCACTTTTGGTGACAAAGAAAATGATGAAGAGCATGACCCAAGATGGGATGCTCTTACGGAACTGAAACAAAGAATTGAAAAGAACTAACAGAATATGGCACATCCCAAAAGAAAAACCTCGAAGGCCAGAAGGGACAAAAGGCGCACACATTTGAATCTGGAAGATCCTACACTGACAGAATGTCCCAATTGCGGGACGGTGCACCAGCGTCACCGCGCCTGTTCCGAATGCGGGTATTACCGGGGGCGTCAGGTAACAAAAGCGGCCAGCGAGGCCTGATCCTGGCCAGTCCCTTGGTTGAAACCCCCTTTCATTACTCACAAAACCTCACATCATGAAAATTGCCGTTGATGCCACTGGTGGTGATCATTTTCCGCAAAATCCTGTCAACGGGGCTGTTTTAGCCGTTAAAGAAAATGACCATCTGATCATAGTACTGGTTGGTCCGAAGGATCAGATCAGTAAAGAGCTTTCGAATCATGATTACCCTGAGAACCGTATTGTTATTCAGGATGCCCCTGATATCATTGGAATGGACGAGGCACCGGCCCAGGCGGTCCGCAGCAAGCCTCACTCATCCATTGTCGTGGGCCTTGGGATGCATCAAAAGGGTGTTGTCGACGGATTTGTGAGTGCCGGCAACACCGGTGCTCTCATGGCCGCATCCGCATTCATTCTCGGCAGGCTGGATGGTGTCATACGTCCGACTATAGCCACTTACTATCCAACGGTCAAAGGGTTTGGACTGATGATCGATGCCGGTGCAAACCTGGAAGTCAAGCCGGAAATGCTTTTTCAGTTTGGTGTTATGGGCAATATCTATGCCCGGGACATTATCGGCATTGAAACCCCCAGGATTGGTTTGCTGAATGTTGGGGAGGAAAAGGAAAAGGGTTCCGAAACGCTCAAGAAAGCATATGCGCTTTTGCAGGCGCTGCCCAACTTTGTGGGAAATGTGGAAGGAAGGGATATCCTCGCCGGACAGGCAGATGTTTTTGTCTGCGACGGTGTAACGGGAAACATTCTCTTGAAATTCGGTGAATCCATTCCCGACGCACTAAAGATGCTGCTCATGGGAGCCATTAAGAAAAGGCAGCTTGACAAAGAACAGGTTTCCCTTGTCATATCATTACTGGAGGAGGCTTTTGCACCATTTGACTATCAGCGGGTTGGCGGCGTTCCTTTCCTTGGTGTGAACGGAATCAGCATGGTCGGTCATGGCAGCAGCTCACCCGCTGCTATCAAAAACATGATACTCAATGCGGTCAAAATGGCCGAAACGGATATCAACAAAAAAATCATTGCATCTGTGGCGTAATTTTTCGGGGTTGACGCCATCCGTTTCTTGCGGACAGTTGCAGGTACATGGACTGTAAAACTTTTCTGTAGAATGAGTTCTGAAATCAAAGCAAAGATCTCTGCTGTGGGGCATTATTTGCCTGACTACGTTCTGACAAACCAGGAACTTGAGAAGCTGGTAGACACAAATGACGAGTGGATCCGCACAAGAACCGGCATCTCTGAACGCAGAATACTCAAGGATCCGGACAAGGCCTCGGGTTTCATGGCCGCCGAAGCCGCACGTGAAATTTTGCAGCAGAAGAATATTGATGCCAGTGAAATTGATGTGATCATTGTTGCAACGGTTACCCCGGATTACATGTTTCCGGCCACGGCCTGCATTGCACAAAGCCTGATCGGTGCCAAAAACGCTTTCTGTTTCGATCTGTCAGCAGCCTGCTCAGGATTTCTTTATGCCCTGGAAGTTGGTTCAAACATGATTTCATCCGGTCAGTACAAAAAGGTACTGGTGATTGGTTCGGACAAGATGAGCGCTATCGTTGATTATACGGATCGAACGACTTGCATACTTTTCGGTGACGGGGCCGCCGGCGTATTGCTGGAACCGGCCGAAGACGAAAATGCCATCATCGACAGCATCATGCATTCTGAAGGCGACATGTCGCAGAATCTTATCCAGCTTGGCGGAGGCAGCCGCAATCCGGCATCCCACCATACAGTGGATAAGAAAATGCATTATATTTACCAGGAAGGTCGGCCGGTGTTTAAAAGGGCAACAGAAGGAATGGCTGATGTTTCCGTGGAAATAATGGAGAAAAATCAGTTGACCGGCGATGATGTGGACTGGCTTGTCCCTCATCAGGCAAACCTTCGAATTATTGATGCAACGGCTCGCAGAATGAATCTTGACCCATCCAAGGTGATGATCAACATTGACCGTTACGGAAATACCACGGCCGCAACCATTCCGCTTTGTCTGTACGACTGGAAAGATCGCCTCAGGAAAGGCGACAAGATTGTCCTGGCAGCTTTCGGTGGAGGGTACACCTGGGGAGCCACCTACCTCAAATGGGCCATGTAACCGTATGATCCTATGAAGAAAGCATACCTTTTTCCCGGTCAGGGATCGCAGAAAACCGGAATGGGAGCTGATCATTACCGGTTCAACAGCGATTTTCAAAAGCGATGCGACCAGGCGAACGAAATCCTGGGGTACCGGCTCACGGACATCATGTTTGAAGGTCCGGATACAACACTTACCCAAACCAAATACACTCAGCCCGCACTTTTCGTGCATTCCTTTGCTTTGTTTGAGCTTCTTGGCCACAAACCCGACATGGTAGCCGGTCACAGTCTTGGTGAGTACACCGCGCTGGCCGCTTCCGGCGTCCTTGCATTCGAAGACGCACTCAAGGCCGTTCAGCGCCGGGGAGAACTGATGCATGATGCAGGGGAAACGCAGCCTGGTTCCATGGCTGCCATTATTGGCCTGGATGATGAAGCGGTGGAAAAGATTTGTGGTGAGATCCATTCAGAGCCGGATCATGTCGTCATTGCTGCCAACTACAACACAAAAGGCCAGCTTGTTATATCAGGACATGCCGCTGCCGTGGATGAGGCAATGGAAAGACTCAAGGAGTCCGGTGCAAAGATTGTGAAAAAACTTCCGGTGAGCGGGGCGTTTCATTCCCCTTTGATGGCTTCAGCACGTGAAGAGCTTGAAGTCATACTGGACACGCTGGCGTTCGGCATACCGTCAGCAGGTGTCTATTCCAATGTGACAGGAACGGTCTCGCACGATCCGGAGGTAATAAGGGAAAACCTCAAGCTTCAGCTGCTCAAGCCTGTGCGCTGGGCCCAGACATTGCAGAGCATGCAGCAGGATGGCGCCCGGCATTTTGTGGAAGTTGGTTCGGGCAATGTGCTGCAGGGGCTGGTAAAACGAACGCTTTCCGGAGTCGGCATATCCGGATTTCAATAAGAAAACGGCAGCAAAACACATAAAACATGAGTTTGGAAAAATTTAAACTGGATGGTAAAACAGCCCTGGTTACAGGTGGAAGCAGGGGTATTGGCAAATCCATTGCACTCCAGCTGGCTGCAGCCGGAGCAAATGTACTCCTGACCTATGCCCGCTCTGCCGAGGCCGCGGAAGAGGTGGTCCGGCAGATTCAGGATACGGGAAGAAAAGCACTGGCCGTTCAGGCAGATGCGGTAAATTACTCTGAGGCGGAAAAGGTTGTTGCCGCTGCCCAGGAAGCGTTCAACGGTTTGGATATCCTGGTAAACAATGCCGGTATCACCCGTGACACCCTCATTATGCGCATGACCGAGCAACAGTGGGATGAGGTAATCGAAACCAATCTCAAAAGCGTCTTCAACTACTCGAAAGCCGTCATCCGTCCCATGATGAAAGCGCGCTCCGGATCCATAATAAACATCAGTTCAGTGGTCGGAATAGCCGGCAATGCCGGACAAACCAACTACGCTGCTTCCAAGGCCGGAATAATCGGGTTTTCAAAGTCCCTTGCAAAGGAGGTCGCATCCAGGAACATCCGTGTCAACGTAATTGCTCCGGGATACATATCCACCGAAATGACCGGGAAACTGGATGAAAACGTTTTGAAAAGCATCGAGGCACAAATTCCACTCAAAAGGGCGGGAGATCCCGAAGAAGTAGCTGATGCCGTAGTTTTTCTGGCATCAGGTGCCGCTTCCTACCTCACAGGAGCCGTATTGAATGTTGACGGGGGCATGGCCATGTAACGACACTGTCCTTGTTGATTTAACTTGAATCTATTTTTATTATAAAAGGCGTTTAAGCGAGCCCATTGGTAAATTCCAAGAATCGCGAAATCAAACAGATAACTCACAACAAACAGGTAACACATTATGTCGAAAGATATCGATGCAAAAGTAAAAGC
>SKNT01000215.1 GCA_007120385.1 Balneolales bacterium | reverse complement strand
TGGGATAGCGTCATGTAGTAGTGCGCCTGCTCCTCAAGATTCCGGTCCGGGCCGGTATCCAGAAACTGCTGGAGTTGCTCCGCCGCATGTTCATACAACCCCTCGTAGAAGAGCTTGACTCCGGTCTGGTATTTTTCATGAACCGTGCCGGGCACGACCTGGGCCTCACTGCGAAGATATCCCCCTGCAATGCCTGCAAATAGCAGCGACAAAATGGCAATCCGGACTAACCCTTTCATTTTCGGTGGAAATTATGTTTTGAAAGGTGGAATATAGCAAATGGTGCAGAATACTTCTGCCGAATCATAACGGAACGGTGCCGGCATTTATGCGTCGCCAGGTTCAAATGTTCAGATAGTGCATGAGCTCATCGGCCCGCTGCTCGTACCTGCGGTCTTGCTGGTCGTCCGACGTATGCTGGTCGACGATATAGTCGTGCCGTTTAAGCGATGCCACTATGCGTGCCGGGTCCGTTATGTTCAGTTTGATGGATACGACAAAGAACGGATGCCGGGGCCTTGGAGATTCCACACTCAGTCCCAGTATCAGACCGCCCTCGGCTTCAATGATGCGGACAGGTTTGGACAGCGTGAAGTCGCGTTCTTCGAAATGGATGGTGATCAGGGATCCGTATTCGGTAAAATTCATCAATTTGATGATGCGGTTGTTCAATTCTCCCCGTTCCACAACCCCGATGTAGCTGCGATCATCATCAATAACCGGCAGGATCGTGAGTTCGTGCTTCTCCATGAGCCGTACCGCGTCGAAGACATTCTGGCCCGGGTCGGCAACGATCACCTGTGTCTCCCTTATGGTCAGCACACTGTTGGCCGTCAGCTGATGCTGTTCAGCAGATGCCCGGGTCACCACGCCGATAAACCTGTTAGTTGTCTGGTCCACTACAGGAAGAGCTGTCAGCCCGTACCCCACCATGGCTGTGAGGGCTTCCAAAGCGGAATCAATGGCTCTGAGAGGCCTGATATTCGGGCTTATGACTTCCTGTACCAACATTTTCAATCTCCGTTTGCATCCTGTGCCGTAACAACGGACACATTGTTGTTCCGCAACAACTCGTCCAGCCTGCCCAGGTATTTCTCATGGATTCTCACTTCAAGGCATGCCGAGTCGTCATCATAGTTCTCCTGCTGCACTTCAGCTACATCATGCAAATAAGAAACGATCTGGTAGTGGTGCAGTGGAACGACAATTTTGCGATAGATATAGTTACTTTCAACCTTTTTTTTAATTTCCGCAGATATTTCCCCGAGTCCGATCCCGCGTGTAGCAGAAACAAGCACCGATCCGGGATATTCCTGCCTGATGGCCGCCAATTCTTCAGGGTCAGTGACCAGGTCCACCTTGTTGAAAACCAGAATCTCGGGTTTCTTGTCCGCGCCAAGCTCCTTGAGGGTATCGTAGACCGTTTGGATATACTCTTTTTTCATGGACGAGGCAACATCCACAACGTGCAGCAGCAGGTCGGCCTCGCGTATTTCGTCCAGGGTGGATTTGAAACTCTCCACCAGGTTATGCGGAAGCTTGCGGATGAAGCCGACGGTGTCGGAGAGCAGCACGCTTTCCTGTCCGACAGAAAAACGGCGCACTGTGGAATCCAGTGTCGCAAAAAGCCGGTCTTCCGCCAGCACGGAGGTTTCGGTAATGGCGTTCATGAGCGAGGATTTCCCGGCGTTGGTGTAGCCGACCAGGGCCACACGGAGCAAATCGCTTCTTCCCTGGCGCTGCACCTTGCGCTGCTGATCCAGTTTCTCAAGTTTCTCCTTGAGGTTGGCAATCCTGCGCCCGATAAGACGACGGTCTGTCTCTATCTGGGTCTCGCCCGGACCTTTGGTGCCGATTCCTCCCTTGGTGCCCACGCCCCCTTTCTGCCTGGAAAGGTGGGTCCAGAAACGGGTCAGCCGCGGAAGCAGGTACTGGAGCTGGGCAAGCTCCACCTGTGTTTTTGCCGCAGAAGTTTTGGCGCGAGAGGCGAAAATGTCCAGGATTAGCCCGCTGCGGTCCAGCACCTTGGCCTCGGTGGCGCGCTCGATGTTCCTGACCTGAGTGGGTGAAAGGTCATCGTCAAAAATTACAAGGTCGGCAGACACGTCTTTCATTTTCTGGCGCACCTCCTGCAGTTTGCCTTTTCCGATGTAGGTACTCACATCCGGGCGGTTCCTGTGCTGCAAAATCTTTTCCACGGTAACACCGCCGGCCGTATCGGTCAGAAGTTCCAGCTCTTCGAGATGCTCTTCCGCCAGGGATTTGTCCGTAGTGTCCCCGTATATGCCAACCAGAACTGCACGCTCTTTTTCTTCTATATTCGTATTCAGATCGCTGTTCAAATAAACCTGCCTGTTTTTACTTGTCCGGTGATGATGTAGTGATGAAAGAATGATGAGGTTATGTATGAAGTCATTTGAGCTGCTCAATTCCAGAGAATTCAAATTCACCGAAGCTGAATCGGCGGCCCAGTTTCTTTTTCAGGATATGGGCGAAGACATGTCGTTTGTCAACGGGGATATCCAGTTCCAGGCGAATATTGAGCGACCGTTCGCCCGGCACATGTTCCGGATAAAAGAATATGTATTTGAGTTTCTTGCCTTCGTTGCGCTCCACATAGTCCATGATGCGGTTCCAGGCAACGGTTTGGGACGGATCGTTTATGTTTTTGACGATGCCGTGATCGGTGACATAGCGCTTGGACATCAGGAAGCTGGTTACAAACCAGGTCAGTCCGATCCAGTTGTAACAGGCCATGGCCACCGTAAGGTGGTAGAGCTGCTGCGTATACACCAGCACCGAAAGGGTGATGGTCATGGTGAGGAAAATCGTTGAGAAAAGGGGAAAGCCGAAAAGTTTGCCTGACTTCCAGCTAATCTCAACATTACGCAGGCGCAGGGCATTGGACGCGGTGACCATCATGATCATCGTCGTTGCCAGTGTTACCAATGCCAAAATCACGAGGTGAACTGTAGCCAAATCCATCATATGCAAACCCTGTTACTCATCAGCGGTTTCCGTTCGGTATTTCTTTGAAAGAATACATTCTGCAACCATAAAAGCAAGTGCCATCCAAATGAACCAGCTCCATATTTCTCTTCCGAAGCTGATGGATGCCATGGCGGATCTTATTTCATCCGCACTGTACCCGGCAATGCTGACCACTCCAGCCAGGGGAAGTATTTCTGACAGAAATTGTCGTGTTTCTGTTAAGGATAACGAAGTAAAATCCGATTCCGATATATCCTGATTGATGGCTATGGCAGTTTTTTTTCCGTCCAGCTGCAACTCCAGCCAGCCGGGTTCCCATTCGTGCGCCGGGTAGCGGACCCGCAGGCCCCGGGCACTGGCCGAGGTCTCCGGCCGGATCTCATCACCATTCAGGCGCAAAGTTACCTGTGCCCCGTATTCGGCAAAATAACGGTCAAATGACGATCCCAGAAGGTGCTCCCTCGCTCCGCCATGCTCCCATGCAACCACATAAAGCAGCATTCGGTACACCAGCGGGGCATAGATCGGTTTGATACTCAGGTTGGACCAGCCCGGACTGAAGCCCATGGTCCCTACCATGATCATGCCGTCTCCAAAGGAGTGTTCCATAAAAAGCGGTTCGCCAAGGTTTGTACGAAGCACTGTGGCCCCGGGCTCGCCATTATCCCTCCGGTATCGCCAGTAGTGGAAGATGGCCGGCATGTCGATGCGCAGCTCCTCCTCGTCGTCGCTCTCAAAAAGATCCGATGCAAGCAGATGACCGCTGTCGAGCGGCTGCAGTGAGGCGACTTCCTCAAACCTTCCGTAGGTACCTCTCATCCCGGCAAAGGACCCGGCATTGAACTGTCCGAGAAACCGGTTGTAGTTGTCAAGGTTGCCCTGCTCGGATGGAACGAACAGCATCCCCCTGCCCTGCTGCACAAACTGAACAAGCTCTGCCTGAAGATAATCGGGGACTCTTCGCGGGCTTTCCAGAATAATGGCATCGAAAGTGTCGAGGTCGAACTCCCGGAGCGTGCCGATATCGGCATAGGAGGCATTGATGCGCGTTCCGGTCTCACTGGCTGCTACAAGGGCCGGACGCAGGTAGGAACGGCGGGTACCGTCCTCCCCCCGGTCACTGATCAGCAGCACGCTGCGGCTCTCGGGCACTTCTATGGAAAAGTAGCGCTTGTGATCAAAGGTATGGGTGCCTCCCTCAAGGATAGCCCTGCCGCGAATGACTCCGGGCAACTCCGGTATCACCTCAAACAGCAGCTCCCGCTCCTGGCCGGCCTCCAGGCTGATCTCGTACTGCCCCACCCGCTCACCGTCGATTTCAAGGCTCAGAAAGGAGTTGTAGACCGGCTGACCTCCGAAATTTCTAACGGTGACTGAGACCCCGACCGGTATGCCTGCGCCGAGAATTTGACCGGTTATTTCCACACCGGCAACAGCGACATTCTGGAATGTGTCCCCTCCGACACGGATGAAGGTCACGGGATGCCAGTCGCGGTCAGGTTTTGCCGCCTGGAATCCGCCTTCGAGCTGTTCAATATGGGTTTTGCGCGCATCGGATATCCAGTAAATACGTCCGCTGCCGCCGGGTTCATCCTCCAGCCGGTCCTGGACGTAGGTCATTCTCTGAGCAACATAACCGCCCTTGTTAACGGACTCCATCTGCTCAAGAAAGCGCAATGCTTCCGCCCGGTGCATGAACCGTCCGGAGGTCAGTTCTCCGTGAGTGGGAACGATCAGAAAACGCGCCTCCTCGCCGGACTGCCCCACAATTTCCGTGGCAGCGCCGAGCGCCTGATCCATATAGGGCCCCGCCTCGTCAATTTGCATCATGCTCGGACCGTTATCGACCAGGATGGCGACATGATCGACCTGTGCGGATGCTCCCAGCCATCCGGCAATCTGTGGCGGCAGGAAGGGGCGCGCCAGGGCCAGGGCCAGCATGGATACGGCCAGTACCCGCATGGCCAGAAGCAGGTACCGTTTCAGGTTGATGCGCCTTATGGTCGACTTCTGCAATTCCTGGAAAAAAGCCAGCGTGGAAAAAGCAATTTTTCGAGGTTTGCGGAAGTTTATCAAGTGGATGACTACCGGTATGATTGCCGCAGCCAAGGCCACCAGTAATAATGGATTCAAAAAACTCATCCAAAAAGTGATATTTTATTTGTCTCTGACTTTACCTGAAAACGCAGTTGCCCGCCGGGGTATTTCCCAACAGTTCCTTATGATAGCAAGAACCACGCATTCCATTTCCTTTTTTTTCATTTTCCTTCTTATTGCTTCGGGATGTTCACATGATGCCGGTGACCGTGAATGGTGGTCCGCCATCCCGGAAGAAGTTCCGGCTGTCATTCTCTTTCATGACGCCGAACTGGGCGAAGCGCTTCAGGACCGCCGGATTATGGCGCTTGGAGAGCTTTCCGATTTTCGCTCCGAGTCCATATTGGCCATTGAGGAACGGATTGCGTCACCGGCCACACTCAAGGCCGTGGCCCTTTACCCCACCGGTGCGCACCAGCTTCAGCCGCTCTTTATCATGGATGATCCCGGTCCGGGCATCCGCTCCATTGCCAGGCAATTTCGAAGGGAATTCGCGGAAAACAGCTATCGGTTCCACAATCACGACATCCACATTCTCCACCTGGACCGCGAGGAACTGTATGCCGCACAATTACGCGATCAGATCTTTCTCAGCCGCAACAGCGTCGCTGTGGAGAACAGCATACTGGCCCACAAAGGTGTCCATCCCGGCATCGGAATCGACGAAACGGCCCTTTCCGGCGGCTCCTACCTGCTGAATACGCAGCAGCTATCAAGGTGGCTGGGACTTCTCGGCGCCCCCCGCTTCCTGCCACGATTCGCCGGCCTGTTTGAAGGCACAGGTGCAACGGTGCTCACCCTCTCCGGCGACCGCTATGATGATCCGCTTTTTGACGTGAGTCTCAGCGGTTCCATTCCGCTGGACCTCCAGACCGCTTCCGGCTTTGTGAACACATTTTCCGCCGAACCGGGCACCTCGGACCTGGACCGGTACATTCCCTCGGATGTCGCATTTTTTGCAATTTTCCGTCTGGAATCGGATGCCCGAATTCCGGATAATGTCGACCGGGCCGGTCGCCTTGATTCGCTGCTGCTGTCAGATCCCGATCTCCTTTCCGAACTTCGCGGCACTCTTGCACACTCTGCGGCTTTCCTCACATTTGAAGCGAGCGGATTCCTCTCGGTTGGCGAACACTCGTACCTCCGCCGGCTTGAAGACCCTGCCGGTTTCCAACGGATTCTTCGCCAACTGCTCAGTGACGGTTTCATTGAGGAGAGCAACGATGTCTATTTTGTCAACAGCAACGTTTTGGGACGGCTGCTGGGCGGTCCGCAAAGCCGGCTTACCGATTTCCATGTCATGAGATCGGCCAACGCCGCCTTAATCACCAAGAGGTCCGGCCTGGCTCGGCGAATTGACCAGGACCGCCGCAGGCGGGCCGTTGTGTATTATGATGACGCGTACATGCGAATCAGGGAGCGGCATCCCGAATCCGTGAGTGTGTGGATGTATTCCCGGTCCGAGCCGCTGCTCAATTACCTGGAACCGATGCTCAACCCGCAGAACCATGCCCGTTTTCTTGGCTCACTACTGGATACAGGCGCCATGAGTCTGGTCAGGGATAATGACCGGCTTTCATTCCGTCTGGACACCTACTTCAGTGAGGACCGAACCGAACCGGTCCGGGATGTCTGGGTTTTCGATCTGCGCGGTTCGCGCATCACCGGAAAACCCCTGTTTGCCAACATTGGTGGAGGTGCGCGGGATGAAATAGTGGTGGCAACAGAGAGTAACCACATATACGGCATTGCGGCGGACGGAACAGGCTTTCTCGAAATTAATACGGGCAATGACCGTCCGGTCGGCTCTCCTCTGGTATATGACTGGTATGCCAACAACCAGTACGCCATCCTCATTGCCGCCGGCAACAAGATCTACGCATGGAACTCGCGCGGGGTCCCGCTGCCCAATTTCCCGGTCACCATGGAGGAGCGCATAACCGCACCTCTGGCTCTGGCCGACGTGGCCCGTGACGGCCGGCCGGAGATGATTGTGGCCACTGCCGACCGGAAAGTGCATGTACTTGATCAGCGGGGCCGAAATATCCAGGGCTGGCCGCAGGATGTGAACATCCATGTAACCCGGCAGCCCGTATTCCGCGATTTCGGGGAAGGGCCCAGCGTATGGGTTGCCGCGGGCAACGGATTGTTCGCTTTTTCGCCGCGCGGAAACCTGCGGAATGACTACCCGGTATTCATTGAATCCGATCTCGGACCGTTCACTTTCCACAGAAACCATATCCTTGCCGGCGCTGCAGACGGACATCTCTATGCCATCGGCCCTGATCCTTTTTTCGCCGATACACTGGCAGTACCGATGAATAACGGCCAGACTGCCGACCCGGATCAGCTCAACGGCTCTGCTGCTGCCGGTTCCGGTTCGCTCCATGTCCGGCGGGTGTACGTCGGCAACGCACCCATACTCAATGCACCGATCGTTCAGACGCTGACCATCGACCATGGCAACGGCCAGAGGATACGTGAGCGGATGATCGGCGTGCAGACCCAGAACGGCAATCTGTTCCTGCTGAATGAAGCCGGACATCTGAGGATGACCCGCAATATGGGCCAGCCGGCCGCTGCCTATGACAACATGCTCCTCACCGATGTGAACGGCAACGGCAAGACCGACATGCTGGGGGTTTCTGCCAACGGACGGGTCTACGCATGGCAGGTGGAATCCGGAGAACAAGTCCTGCATATCCCCTCGGCTTCCATGAGCTTTCCGGTTGCAGCCGATATCATGGGCAACGGGGATATGGAGCTTATAGGTCAGACCAGGGACGGACTCCGCTGCTGGTCTTTCCGGCGTCCACAAGATTAGCGGATTGGTGACTTGGCCGGGTTCCGTTGCATTACCGGGTTTCTGACAGGATATCTGTCAGCGCTTCGCTGATCCTGGCATGGTGGAACCGGAATCCTTCCTCAAGAATCTTTTCCGGAATGACCCTCAGGCTCGTGGTTATCATGGCAGCCGCCTCCCCCAGCACCGTATTCAGCGCAAATTCCGGCACCCGGAACAGCGAGGGCCTGGACAGCGCCCTTCCCAGTTCCCGGGAGAATTCATCCATGGTGACGGGGTTGGGTGACGTAGCATTGCAGGCACCATTAATGCCGTCGTTATCCATGATAAAAAGGAATGAGCGGCACAGATCATCCACATGGATCCATGGAAAATACTGGGTGCCGGCTCCGATGGATCCGCCCAGAAATGCCCGGAATACCGGTAGCATGGTGGCAAGCGCCCCGCCATTTCTGCCGAGCACAACGCCGATCCTGGGCGTGACAACCCTCACACCGAACTGCCCGGCTTCCAATGCCGCATGCTCCCAGTCACGGCACAATTCCGCCAGGAAGTCACTGCCGGAGCTGCTGCTTTCCGTAACCTTGTCGGAGCCGTGGTCGCCATAGTAGCCGACGGCAGATCCCGACAGCATGAGTGCCGGTCTGTCTTCCATCTTCCGCATCACATCCACCAGCATCCGGGTAGTCCGGATCCGGCTCTCATGCAGTCGTTTCTTGACCGCGGTCGTCCACCTTTTTCCGAAAAGCGACTCACCTGCCAGATTGACGACAACATCACATCCACCCAGATGTTCCGCCAGCCCTTTCTCCAGGGTAATATAACGAACCTGTTTCCCAGCCTCATGCCTGTCGGGATTTCTTGTTGCCACGATGACCGAGTCGCCTCTTTCAACAAGAGCACGGACCAGATTCCCGCCAATGAAACCGGTGCCGCCTGTCATGAAAACCTTCATCTTTTTTCTCGTATTGGTTGACGGATTACTGATCAGAGCACAGAAAAGTACTTAAGCGCATAGAAGTACACGGCCGCAGCCGGTGCAGAAAACAAAATGGCATCAAACCGGTCGTAAAGCCCTCCGTGTCCGGGCATGAGTCCGGAGGAATCCTTGATGCCGGATGCGCGTTTGAGCTTGCTTTCGGCCAGGTCGCCTGCGGGACCCATAAGTCCCACGATGACGGCAAACGGCAAGGCAGCGCCCACGGAAAGCGGGTAGTCACCGATGAAATACATGCACAGCCCGAGCGCCAGGAAGCTTCCGAAAAAGCCCCAGATAAACCCTTCCACCGTTTTTGCGGGACTTATTTTCGGTGCCAATTTGTGCTTTCCCATGGTTTTTCCCCCAAAAAACGCCAGCGTGTCATTGGTCCAGACCATGAACAGCAGGGTGACCGTGAGGATGAATCCGGTGCGGTCGCCCCCCGTTTCCCGGAGAATGATCAGTCCGGATATGAGGGCAGGGACCATCACGCCCACAAGGATGGTGGCCAGCAGGTGCCTCCAGCCCTCGGCGTGATTGCGGAAGATCTCACTCACCAGCACTAGCAGCAGAACGGCCAGAAAGAGCATCCAGGCCGCATCGGGGATCACGGCCATCAGGATTACCGGCACCCCCAGCAGCACGGCCATCACCGTGCGCGTGTGCATTTCCTGCCTGGAAAGCATGGATATGATCTCAAGCTGAATCACGATCGTGACCAGGATCAGTCCAACCGTGAAATACCACCCTCCCAGCCAGGCTGCCAGCAGAAAGACCGGTGCTGCGACCAAGGCACTACAGATTCTTTTGACCAGTTCAGGAACCGTTTTCATCGTCCTCGCCTGGTTCTCCCTTGCCCTCGTAATCAATCTTGCCCTGTTTCCACTCTTCCAGTGCCTTGTAGGCGTCATCGGCCTGCTCGGCCGGCACATAGACGAAGAGGGCAGAGAGGTCTCCGAAATTCACTGTATAGGCGCTGTCTTTCTTTGAAAGCACCTCGCACTCCAATCCCTGATCCTTTAAAAATCCCTGGACAAGCCGGGCTTCACTTTCGATACTGGTTTCGTAGACGCACTTCCAGTTTTCAATGTTGTCCGGTTTGATATTTTCATTAAACATGTTCATTCCCGCTTGGTTGTTTGGTTAATGGCGCGCATCAGCATGATAGTGGCTCCCAGACTTATCAGCAAGAGCCATACGGGTGGAAGTTCGGTTGCCGTCATCTGATCCATCATGTATTCGGGATACATTGATGCCAGGATGACGCTGCCCCCGTTATTGACGAAATGACCGGCCATGGCCGGGTACAGGCTGCCGGATTTCCAGACGATCCATGCCAGAAGCATGCCAATTGCCGCCAGTGGGATGACCTGTGTGAGCCGGATGTGATAGAAGCCGAAAAGGAGCCCTCCAATGATGATGGCCACCCAGATGCCCCATGTCTTCTCAATCGCACGCTGAAAATACCCCCGGAAGAGAATTTCTTCGCAGACTGAAGGCACAAGTCCCACATGTATCAGCGTCATCAGCACAATATGGTCACCGGTCAGGAAATTCTTCAGCATTTCGATCTGGTTTTCCTCGAAGGCCATGTAGCCGTCGGTAAACGGAAATTGTGCGTTGAGCCAGGAGAGCAGCCAGACCAGGGGCTGCATGACGACGATCAGCAGCGCCGTCTGCAGGATCACGGGCAGCGTGCGGGAATCGGCTTTCAGGCGGAGGAATGTCGATCTTCTGCCGGAAGTCAGCAACCCGGCAACCAGCCACGTGGCCAGGCCCAGGAACAGGATCTGGCTCAGTGAATTGGCGATGAAAAGGACATCGAGGTGCTCCAGGAGCATCGTGGTATCGAACGCAAGCGGATCCTCACTTACTAACAGCAGATAGACAACGGTGGCGGCAGTGCCCACCAGCTGGAACATGAGGAATGATATGACCAGCCAGACAAACGCCATGAGCCACAGCGGGAAACCATTGCGCTCGGCCCAGCTCTGCTCGTGAAGGTAACCGGTTGGAATGTCACTTTCGGAATAGGGTGAAGAGCCGCCGGAGCGGTCCCCCGGAGGAACGTCCTGATTGCTGCTGGAGGAAAACTCAGTCATAGATACTCATTGAATATTACAGTTCCGGCTGCGGGGGCCTGCCCATAAACCTGGCGGCAAGCAGGCCGCTCAGCACGTTAAGCAGTCCATAGGTGACAATCCCCATCAGAAAACCCTGGATGATTGTGCCGGCAGAATAGAAACTCTGGAATTGCGAATAGATGGCATCGGCCATATCCTCCTTCTGGGCAGCAGGTATATGCTCGGATAGTTCGATGTTGGCAATGAGAGCGGTCTGCAGATTCTCAATAAAAGCACCATCGATCAGAGGCCATAGCAGTGCAAGAAACTGTGCGATGAACGCCATCACGATTCCCGTCATCAGACCGATTACGGCACCCTGTCCGATCTTAATTTCAGGCCCGTATTCATTGATGAAAAACCTGACACCCAACACACCGCCGAAAATTGCGAACAGACAGCCAACCATGGTCGACAGGATGGTGCCACTCAGAAGGCTTCCGGTGGGCTCGGAATGTATGGTGATGTAGCTTCCTATGGTGGATACAAGAAATACGATAAAACCGAAAACCACACCCGCCTTGAAGGCAGCATTCCATATGCTCTTGTTTTGAACGGGTTCCATGCGGATAACCTCCTCTTTAAGAATCACGGTGAATGGTCAGTATATTGACCAGGAGCATTCCGGCGGCCAGGCCCCAGAGTGCTCCTGAAAGCAATCTGATCAGGTCCGGAGTCTGCCAGACATGCAGCAGGTTGCCAGCTCCATCCAGGACCACAATCAGCGAGACAATTGCAAATATCCGGATAATATAAGCTTTTGCATTGATCAGCACAGCGAAAAAAAACGAAAAAACGATCAGCGCGACCGGCAGAGCGGTGTAAATGCCTGTACAGCGGCTGCAAACCGCCAGCGGGACTCCCCCTTTTGTGAAGCTGCGGTCGATCTGCTGATGGCAAACCCTGGATAAAAGCTGCCGCTGCCAGCTTTCATGCCATTCTGCAAGGGTGCTGTACATCAAGGGCGGACTCCATGCCGAAAAGGCAAAAAACAGTGCTATCAACACGACAAACAACAGAATCGGATGCCGGCCCGGCTTGCTGCGGCATTCGGCCTTCCGGTGGGTTTCCGGGCCGTTCATCTGCCTGATTCCCAGCCATCAACCAGGAGGGAGATATCCATGGCCCTGACCGAATGCGTGAGCGCGCCGGAGGAAATGAAATCCACCCCGGTTTCCGCAATGGCATGAAGCCTTTCCAGGGTTACGTTGCCCGATGCTTCAGTCATGAACCGGCCCTCAACACGGCGCACCGCCTCACTCATCTCATCCAGCGGCATATTGTCCAGCATCACGTACTCAACGCCACCGCAGTCAAGCACTTCCTGAAGTTCCTCCAGATTCGTTACCTCAATCTCGATCCCGGCTTCCAGTCCATGCTGCCCGCGATATCCGGAACAGAGTGCAATTGCCTGCTCAATGCCGCCAGCCATGCGTATATGATTCTCCTTTATAAGAAACCGGTCGTCCAGGCGCATCCGGTGGTTGGTTCCGCCGCCGACACGCACGGCCAGCTTGTCCAGGTACCGGTGACCCGGTGCCGTTTTGCGGGTATCGAGGATACGGGTGCCGGTGGACTCCAGCTCGCGAACGTACCTGTCGGTCTGCGTGGCAATGCCGCACATGCGCTGCAGGAAATTGAGCAACGTGCGCTCGGCGCTCAGAATCGGTGCCAGGGGACCATCAAGCCGTGCAATGACCATACCGGGTGAGAGCCGGGCGCCATCCTTCAGGGCGGTTTCAAATCGCACCTTGTCGCTGACCAGACGCTGAATGGATTCCGCCAGGCCGATTCCGGCAAGAACGCCATCCTCCCGGCTGACCAGGATCGCCGATCCGGACTCCTTTCCGCTGAAAATGGCATTGGTCGTGATGTCACCGGAGCCGAGGTCTTCCTCCAGTGCCAGTGAAACAATGCGCTGCACATGTTCAGGCCATTGCTGCATAATCATGGATTTTCTTCAGGAAGGAATCAGGAACGCGAATGGGGCGGCGGGTTTTCATATCAACAAAAACCAGCTCCACTTTCCCAAGCACGGCGGGCTGCGGGTCGGCTTTCAGCCGGATATCGTAATATGTGACGAGTTTCACAGTCGGTTCGTCGTATATGCGCAGCTGACAATCCATGAGCTCATCGTAGCGAATGGGACGTTTGTAGCGGACATCCACCCGTGCCACCGGCAGCATCACGCCGCTGCGCTCCATTTCTGCGTACGGGAGGCCGGCCTCACGGATGAACTCCGTGCGAATCACTTCGAAATACTCCAGGTAACGGCTGTGGTAGACCACGCCCATCTTGTCGGTTTCACTGTACCGGCTTCGAAGAGGCATGGTATAAGTCAGAATGGGTGGATGGTCCGGGAACATCATGTACGGTTGGGAGCCTTCGGTTTTGGGAGCCTTCGGTTCAGCGAGGTTGATATGGCGAGGGCCTTCCGGCGGATCGGTCGGATTTCCAGGTCATGCGGTGAGCTGCCGTCTGCCCGGCCCCGGCAGATTATCCGGAGTTTGCGGTTTTTTCGGGTCCGGCGGACTTGGGCGAGTCATCCCGCCAGGCTCCCATTTTCGAATATTTTTCGATGCGGTGCATCTTCAGTTCGTCCGGGGACATACCTGACAGGCGGTCAAGACTTTCAACAAGCTGGTTGCGAATGGCATTGCCGGCAGCGGCATAGTCGCGATGCGCGCCGCCAAGCGGTTCTTTTATGATGCCGTCAATGACTTTCAGCTTCATGAGGTCCGGAGCGCTCAGTTTCAGGGCCCGGGCGGCCTGTTCCTTGTAATCCCAGTTTTTCCACAGGATGGATGAGCAGGATTCCGGGGATATGACGGAGTACCAGGTGTTCTCCATCATATACACCTCGTTACCCATGCCAATGCCGAGCGCTCCGCCGCTGGCTCCTTCACCGATCACAATGGTGACGATCGGCACCTGCAGCAGGGCCATCTCCCGCAGGTTTCGTGCAATGGCTTCCGCCTGGCCCCGCTCCTCGGCTTCAAGACCGGGATACGCTCCGGGGGTGTCAAGCATGGTTATGACCGGCACACCGAATTTTTCTGCCGTCTTCATGAGACGCAGGGCCTTGCGGTATCCGTCCGGGTTGGGCATTCCGAAATTGCGGTATTTCCGGCTTTTGGTATCGCGGCCTTTCTGATGTCCGATCACCATCACGGAACGCCCCTCGAACGTGGCAAACCCTCCGACGATCGCCTTGTCGTCACTGAAACAGCGATCCCCGTGAAGCTCCACGAAATTCTCCATGATGTTGTAGACGTAGTCGAGCGTGTAGGGGCGGTCGGGATGCCGGGCCAGCTGCACCCGCTGCCAATGCGTCAAATTGGAGAAAATGGAGGCGCGAAGCTCTTCCACCCGCTCACGCAGACGCTGTATCTCGGGCAGGAGTACGTTGTCGTCGGTTATGTTCAGTTCACTGAGCTCGGATATCTTCTTTTCCAGCTCAATGATCGGTTTTTCAAAATCAAGATAGTTCATGCTTTTTGGATCACTGATGTATCTGAATCACAAATATGTCGTTTTTCTAAGGATTTTCCACGGTTCCGCAGACCGTTTTTCCCGTTGGTCCGTTGGTCAAAGGATGCCAAAAATACTGCGGATTTTGAGAACCCACACCATCCAGACGGCTTCCATTACGATCTTTTTTGACATTTTGGAGACTCCTTCCGTTCTCTCACGGAAGATTATGGAGATCTCCTTCAGTGTGAATCCGGCCTTGTATGCACGGAAATGTACTTCAATCTGGAACGAATATCCATTCGATCTGATCTTGTTCAAGTCAATTTTTTCCAAGACCTTGCGGGCTATACACTTGAATCCGGCGGTAGTGTCCCGCACCGGCAGCCCCGTTATGAGCCGGGCGTACATGTTGGCCGAATAGGAAAGAATCAGCCGCGACAGCGGCCAGTTGATGATGCTGATGCCCTCGATATAACGCGAACCGATGGCCACATCACAATTTCCCTGCTTCACTTCACGGATCAGCCGGGGCACATCATCCGGATCATGGGAAAAATCAGCATCCATTTCACAGACATACTTGTAGGAACGCTCCAGGGCATAGTTGAAACCCGTGACATAGGCGGTGCCCAGACCCAGCTTTCCGGAACGTTCAATCATGGACACACGATCGCCGTACTTTTTCTGGAGCTGTTTCACCGCTCCGGCGGTCCCGTCCGGCGACCCGTCATCCACAACAAGGACGTCCACCGGCTCGTCCAGCCCTAGAAGGTGAGGAATGAGTTTTACAATATTGTCCGCCTCATTGTACGTGGGTATGATAATCAGGGTGTCCTTTTCCCTTGTTTCGCTTTGCTGGCTCATGCCTATTGTCCCTTTCCTTTTAATACGGTCATAATGGTGTTTATAAGGATTTTGAAATCCATCTTCAAAGAAATGTTTTCTACATAAAACAGGTCGTACTTCGTCTTTTCCATCACATCTTCCAGGCTCTCATCGTATTTCCACTTCACCTGCGCCCAGCCTGTTATGCCCGGTCTCACCCGAAGACGGCGGGAGTACAGCGGTATCTTCTTTTTAAACTGTTCCACAAAATACGGTCTTTCCGGACGAGGCCCAACCAGACTCATATCGCCCTTGAGTACATTGAAAAACTGGGGAAGTTCGTCGAGCCTGAGTTTCCGCAGCCAGTAGCCCACCCTTGTGATCCTGGGATCGTTATCTGTTGCCCAGACCGGTCCGCTTTCTTTTTCCGCGTCGATGAACATGGTCCGGAACTTGTACATGGTGAACACTTTGTCATATTTGCCCACCCGTTTCTGGCGGAAAATGGCCGGACCCGAAGAGGTGACTCGGATGAGCACGGTGATGATCAGCATCAGGGGAGCAGCAGGAATCAGGATCAGCAGCGAGAGTACGATATCCATGAACCTTTTGAAAAACTTTTCCCAGGTAGGCATCGGATCCGGCATCACATCAATCAGCGGCAGGCCGAAGATCTGATTGGTCTGGTTCAGTCCGGTGATCATCTGGTGGAAATCGGGCAGTATCTTCACCGATACATCAGGAACATCAATCTGATCCAGAATCGCGATCAGGCTGTCCCTTTCGTCCTGCTCCAGCGCCACAATCACCTCCTGGACCTTGTACTCCAGAATCAGCTCCTTTATTTCACCGATTGATCCGATCACCATATCCTCTTCTACCTTGATCTCACTGGAACTCACTCCGTTCAGGCGCAGAAAACCGACAACGTTCATTCCGGAGGTCCGGTGACGGTCAAGATTCTCATGGACCGATTGAGCCGTTGGACCTGTGCCGACAATGAAAGCACGATGCAACCCCTGCCCCCGGAGAGCCCGGTGTTTCTGGATGGTCCGGAGTATGAAGCGGCTGGTCGACACGCACCCGAATACAACCAGCCAGTAGGTCAGTGTGACCCATTTGGCCTGGTGCAGATTGTCGGACGTCCATCCCAGTGTGTCAATGAAAAGCAGGAAAAAGAGGATGAGCGTACCGATTATGGATATTTTTGCCACCCGGATGATCTCGTCGAAACGTGAGATCAGGTACAGGTGCCGGTACAAGCCGAATATCCCGAATATGGCAATCCAGAAAACCGATATCACCGCACCCGGCACAAACAGGCTGTATGGACCGATGCCCGACGGGGCGCTCATCCATCCCAGCTCAAACCGGATGTAGTAGAAGATGTACCATGCCAGAATCAGAAAAATGAAATCACTGATGATGGTACTGATTATTTCCCTGGCCTTTTCCAATATCAATAGCGTTAAAAAACGGTCCTGGTATGCGGATCCTGATTGAATGCGGATGTTTTACTGACTTAGCTGGTGAAAAAAAACGGAATCGGTTACAGGTTTACGACAGCGACTCGTTATATTTGAGCTTCCACTCCGTCACAAATACTTCAGTAACCGTACAATATAACGTGTTCCGGCTCATAAAAGAAACGTCTAAAGGCAAAGCCCGCCGGGGGGAAATCCGGACCGACCATGGCGCCATCCCAACTCCGATCTTCATGCCGGTGGGAACGGCCGGCACGGTCAAGGCCGTCGATTCCTTCACGCTGACCGAAAAAATCGGCGCCCCTGTCATCCTCGGAAACACCTACCACCTCTATTTGCGTCCGGGCAACGACATCATGGAACAGGCGGGCGGACTCCATGCTTTCATGAACTGGTCCGGAGCGCTGCTTACCGACTCGGGAGGATACCAGGTCTTCTCCCTGTCCGACATCCGGAAACTGGAAGCCGACGGAGTGGTTTTCAAGAGCCATCTGGACGGATCCTCCCACAAGTTCACACCATCCCGGGTAATTGAAACCCAGCGCATTTTCGGCTCCGATATCATGATGGCGCTGGATGAGTGTCCGCCCTATCCTGCGGAAGAATCCTATGTGCGCAAATCACTTGACCTGACCCATCGCTGGGCGGGCGAATGCCTGGCGGCGTTCCGCGGCAGTTCCGGCCGCTACGGACACCGGCAGTACCTTTTTGGCATCTGCCAGGGGGGTGTTTATCCCGAGCTTCGGCGCCGTTCCGTGGAAGTGCTTTCCGGCATGGACTTTGACGGCATGGCCATAGGAGGGCTGAGTGTCGGCGAGCCGGCCGAAATGATGTACGAGATCACCGATTTAAGCACCGACCGGCTGCCTCGTGACAAGCCGCGCTACCTGATGGGTGTTGGCACGCCCGGGGATCTTCTGGAGTCTGTTGCCCGCGGCGTGGACATGTTCGATTGCGTGATGCCCACCCGAAACGCCCGTAATGGCATGCTTTTCACCCGAAACGGCATTATCAATGTCAGAAATGCCCGCTGGAAAACTCATTTTGCATCTGCCGACGAGGGGTTTGCATCCGATCTGTGCACGCTTCACTCCATGGCCTATCTGCATCATCTGTTCCGTGCCGGTGAAATTCTCGGCATACAGCTTGCCACCGTGCACAACCTCACGTTTTACCTTTGGCTGATGGAGCAGATCCGCAATCACATAGACGATGACACCTTTTACGACTGGTATCCCGGCATGGCGGAAAAAGTGACCTCCCGTTTGTAAACGCGGAGGAACGTCACCCGGCCGGTTTCCCCTGCCGGTCAATCATCCCCAGTGTTGGATGGCGGTATATGAGCGTTTTGATGAGTATGTCCAGATCCAGCCATATGGAGTAATTCTGAAGATAATAGAGCTCATGCATCTGTTTTTCATCTTCATGATACAGCCGGCTCTCGGACAGCTGCCGGAAACCCGTGAGTCCCGGCTTTACATTGGCAAAACGCGGTATGTGATCGGGCGCCACCGGTCCGCCAACCATGCTTATTTTCCCTGCAACCACATGCCATAGAAGCAGATAGCGATTTTTCCACCGATGGGATGCATAGGGCAGGAAAAGCTGGATGGCATGCGTTTTGGTGTCTGAGACAGGAAGTGAGATGCGTAAACGCCGACCGTTCAGCAACAGAACCGGAGGCAGCAGGAACGGTGTGAGCATGATCAGGAGCGGCAGAGAGACGGCCAGGTCCAGCATCCTCTTCAGGAACAGGTTCCACCTCGAGAAATAGGGAAGATTCACGTCCATCATGGGAATGTCATCCAGGTATTCCACGTTGGTCTTGCCCACAATGTAGTCAAGCGAGTCGGGTACTATTCTCGGGTAGACAGAAGCGTCTCTGAGTTCCGCAATAATCCTGAGGATCTGGTCATGATCCACGGCGGGCAGGATGAAAATGATCTCGTCGGCTTCGTGGTAGCGCACAAGTTGCAGAATGGAACTGCGGTCTCCGATGACCGGTACGTTCTCGATCTCGTCTACATCGTAATCCGGGTTCTGGGCTACCAGACCCACCAGATTGTACCTCCAGTCGGCGCGTGAACGTATTTTTCGGATGAGTTGCGGAGTTTTTTCATTGATTCCCACCAGCAGGACTTTCTTTTCCAGAAAACTTCCGGGGATGTTTGGCGCTTTTCTGGAGCGGTTGATCTTGACCAGTCTGATGATGCTCAGGATCAGCACGCCGGCAATGCAACTCAACAGGAGAATCAGTCGTGAGAATGCGAAATCCCGCAGGAAAAATGTGATCACCACCACCCCTGCAAAAGCAATGACCGTGCTTTTTATGGCAGCCGGGATGGAAAAACGGTTTTTGCCGTACAGGTCGTAATAGACCGCGGAACCGACGAATATCACACTCAAAAGGAGATTGACAAACAGATACTGGATATGGTAGAGGCTTATGATGTCCGGCGGGGCGATTTCATAACGCCATATAAAAAACAGAATCACCAGGAAGTTCAGCACGACCAGGTCCGTGATGGGTTGTGCAAGTTTTTTAATGACGGCGGACATGTAGGATGCCACTCCTTTCATCACAATGCCGGAAAGGATGAAAATCCGGAAGAACAGGGTGTAGCCGAAGTTGTAGTGTTTTCGGAAAAACAGGTACATCGCCTTGTTGAACGTGACCACATAGTCCAGATTCTCCTTTTTTGTGCTTTCTCCCTTGTAGTGGATGATGCTGGTTTCCGGCACATAGTCGATTTCCCATCCCATTTGACGGACGCGGTAGCAAAGGTCGATATCCTCACCGTACATGAAAAACTGCTCATCAAATCCGCCGGCTTCTTTGAGCACTTCCGTGCGGAAAAACATGAAGGCCCCTGACAGTACGGGAACCCGTCCCGGCTTGTTTTCATCCTCTGCTCCCATGTAGTAAGCCGAGAATCTTTTGCTCCGCGGGAAAAGGCGTGTCAGGCCCAGGATTTTCCACAGGGCGGACATGGGGGTTGGGACGCTTCTGCGTGATTCAAATGCAAATGTCCCGTCCGGGTTGAGCATTTTACATCCGGCGGCGGCGGTTTCCGGGTGGGCTTCCATGTGCCGGTACATGACCTGGAGGGTATCTTGACGGACGATGGTATCCGGGTTGATCAGGAGTGTGTAGGTTCCCCTTGCCAGCCGGATTGCCTGGTTGTTTGCCTTACCGAAGCCGGTATTTTCACGATTTTCAATAAAAATGACATCGGGGTATCGCCTTTTGAGATAGCTGATGGAACCATCCGAAGAGGCGTTATCCACAAGAAAGATTTCCAGCCGGAACCGAATTTTTGCCTTTTCCAGTGACTCCAGAAGGTTGGCGGCGAATTCCTTTACGTTGTAGTTGACAATGATGATGCTTATATCAATAGGATCCTGCCGGCTGTCAGATGTCTCTGTAGGTGTCTTCTTTTGTTCCGATTCTGGGTTCATTACATGGTCCTGGAAAATCTGTGCGAAGTGATGGCGATGAGTGGCAGCCGGTTGCCGAAGTAATAAGCCGGGTCGAGGGAAAATACACAAGGATATGTAAAAAAAGTAGCACGGAGGAGGGCGATGACGCAAGTCAGGTTCAGTGCCCGTTGTTGCCGGGGTTTGGGGCGTTAATCAGAGGGCGGGAGCGTTGTTGAGCGGGATGGGCGGGGACCGGGTGTGTCCGGGACGTGAGCGGCAGGGGCGGGGATTGTGGCGGGGAGTATCAGGGTGGTAAACGGGCAGCGGCCCGCTGGTGGTGAGTTGGTCTCATCGCCGGCGGGCCGCTGAGCAGTCCCCTGGGGATAAGAAAAAAGATGAGGCGACGACCTACTCTCCCGCTTTTGGCAGTACCATCGGCGCCATGGAGCTTAACGGCCGTGTTCGGGATGGGAACGGGTGTGGCCTCCTGGCTATAATCACCTCATCATTTTCTTACAAAAAAATGAAGATTGGGTAGAATCATCGGCAAAGAATCGGCACCGGGCACACGCCCTTGTGCAGGACAAAGTACAAAAGCCGTAAGAGCGATTAGTACGGTTTGGCTGAACATGTCACCATGCGTACACCGACCGCCTATC
>SKNT01000031.1 GCA_007120385.1 Balneolales bacterium | reverse complement strand
CGCCGGTCCTGCACCATTCCCTGCCGGACCCGCATTGCCACGATGCAACGCAACCCTTTTACAAACTGACAGACAACCAACACTGAGCAATCTTATGAAACCGAACCAGTTTACTGATCACACCCGAAAACGTAACGGAGCCCCATCCACCCGAAACTCCGGGCTTTCCATCACATCAATCCGGCTGGCTGGGCACCGCGGCCTGACTCCCTTCACAGCAACTGACAAACCCGCCATGAAATCCAAAGGCATGCTTCTCCTGCTGGTACTGCTGCTCGTGCTTCCAGTCGGTCAGACCTCCTTGCAAAATGTCGCCGAAATCACTCAGAATTCTTTAATAACGGCGTTTTCGGCGCTCGATACCGAAAGATTTGCAGCATCTGCAGGAACATCGGCTTATGCGGCCGGACCCGGGGAGGGAATGGCCATGCCTGAGGGATTTGCCATGCCTGAAGGGCTGGCCATGCTTGAAAACGCCGAAATGTACCATGCGGAGGACCGCGAAATCGTACTTCCGCTGAGCCGTCCCGGCGAGCCCGGACGCCTTAACGTCAACATCATGCGCGGGTCGGTGGAAATCAGCGGCTACGACGGCGACGATGTGGTGGTCCGCTATGAAATCCATTCCGCTCCGGGTCGCGATCGTCAGGAAACGCCTGAGGGGATGCGCCGCATTTCCGGACCCATCCCCGGATTCCATGCCACCGAGGATGACAACGTCGTGGAGATCCGCAGCGAAGCGATCATGGGCGGCAAGGCGCGGTTCCATATCCAGGTGCCCCGCAATTTCTCCATCAATACCAAACTCATGCAAGCCCAGGAGATTGCGGTATCAGACGTCAGCGGCGATCTGGAGATCGGCGTGGTCAGCGGCGCAGTCACCCTCACAGATATCAGCGGCGCTGCCGTCGTCAGCACTGTAAACGGCAATATAAAAGCCGTCTTTGACAATGTTCCGGCCGACAAACCCATGTCGTTCAAAACCCTGACCGGCGACATCGATCTCTCGTTCCCGTCCGGCAGCCGCTTCACCACACGGCTGCGCTCCGAATTCGGCGACATGTTCACCGATTTCGACATGGATGTGCGGAAGGATGCGGCCCCGCGCCGAGACGACACCTCGCAGGGCCTGCGAATTTCCGTCAGTGAAACTGTGGTGGCCGACGTGAACGGGGGCGGACCCGAATACACCGTCACCACGCTTCGCGGGAACATCTACCTCCGCAAGAACTGAACATCCTCTTCACTTCACTTCTCTTCAATTCAATTCAATTCAATTCTGTTCACTTCACTACTCCTCGCTTCGGCCGACCCTTCCCAATCCCCTTCCCCGGCACCGCAACAGACCGGCATGCGGCCGAGACTGACAACCCGGGGAAGGCCCGCACATCAAAATCCGTTTTCTTACCCGCGTCCGGATATGTAAATTGGCACCGTGCAATGGAATTTTTCCAAATCTGAAAACCCAGGCATTATGGAGCCAGTAAAAAATCTTCTTGAGGACCGGGTCCGGATCGGCTTTGTGCGGGCGTACGGAATCCGGATTATCCAGGATCACCATTTTCCCGATGAGCGACTGAATCAGCTTCTGGAACGAAGAAAGCAGCCGCTCTCAGCGAATGAGGACGCCTTCCGCAAGGCCTGCCGGGACATGATGCGCATCGGCACCTACAAACCGACCGGTCGCGGCAAGCCCGCATCGGAGTACCTGCTCCGCGCGGCTTCGGAGGAAAGTTTCCCCCGCATCAACACCGCCGCCGATATCAACAACTACATCTCGCTGGCCTGGCTGGCCCCCATCTCCCTGTGGGATACCGACAGGGAGCCCGCCGATTCCTGGCTGTTCCGCCCCGGCAAGGCGGGGGAGGAGTTCGTATTCAATCCATCCGGACAGACCATTTCACTTCAGGATCTTGTCACCGGATTCGCCGTCAAGGACGGCAAGGAAACCCCGGTTGTCACGCCGGTCAAGGATTGCCAGCAGACCAAGACCGACACAGAGACGCGGAACATCGCCGCCGCCATTTATTATCCGGCCGGGTGGGCGGACGAACCGGTGCTGGATGACATGCTCGGTGAATTCACGGAACTTCTGCATGAGGTTTCGGACAGGACCGAAAGCGGAATCTTCTGATTATTTCATTAGAAATTCCGAAAGTTTTAAAACTATTTTCCAAAATGCACTATATTGCAGTTGCTTAGGCAAAAACAACCGGTATGGATACCGGACTCATCTGCAACCACCAGAATTATCCCGTCATGTTGACATACTGTTTCAAAAATGGAGTGAGCGTCCTGCTGATCCTGTTGATCGCGGCAGCCGGCGCATGGGCACATCCCGGACACGGGGAAACGGAAGGCCATTCGCTGATGCACTATCTGGCCGAACCGTTGCATATCGTGCCTTTGGTAGCCGTAATCGTCGTTTCCGTCTCGATTTTTCTCGTGATGTATGCAAGAAGGAAAAAACGCTCTGTCGCAAACGCCTGATACGTTCTTCAGGATCTGTCCCCAGCCCTCCGTATTCGTCTGACTTTGCTGTCATGACCGGCCCGGATTCGTTCCGTAGTGCGAACTGCGGCCCGCCTATCCTTCACTTTCTCTGACGGGTCCGCCATCACCACACCTTCCGGTGAGAAAACTTTCGACACCTTCCCGGTTACGGTCCCACCCCCGGATGCAATCCTGATTTCAGGGGTTATCAGCATGCTCTGAGCTTCCCTTTCGGCAGCTCGCCGGCCCCTGCCCTGTCCACCCGGATCATCCTTCCGGTAATGCTCCTTGATGGCTTCGCGGCCCTCTTCCAGCCAGCCAAACGGTGCTATGAACGTCATGGCGCCGGCATACATGACAATGGCAACCACAATAGCCGCGACAAGCTCTCTCGGAATTCGCAACCACTTCCCTTCCGGGTTCTGCTCGTTTTCACGTTCCGCCATGAGCTTCGACCTGCGATCCCGCAGGTAGCACATGAACGTCCGCCAATTGTACACAAAAAGGTGAATCAAGGCCAGTACGAGGATGAACAAAGCGGCGACCATGTGCATGGAAGACCACTGATCCTTGCTGAGGCCAATAACCGTCCACCCCATTCTCTCCGCAACGCTGCAGGACGGGGCCAGGAATAAAATGATGCCGGATGTGGCCAGTCCCAAAAAGGCAAATGCCATCAGGATGGAAACAAATGCCCGAATACTGAATGGTTTCTTTGAAGTTTTCATAGCAATAGTTGCAAAATGAAGGATAAATAAAATGTTGCTGCCACGTTCCTCCGGCAAGCATGCCCAAGGCGTGCAAGCCGGTCTGATATGTTATACGAAATTCACCCCGCATCGTTCGGGAAATGGACCCTCTGAGCGGCAACAATCTGCACTCAGGAATCTGCAGTAATGAAATTGGCAGGATCCGGTTTCAGGATGCTATCTACCCAAGCGAAATGCCCTCCGGAACACTTGCAGGTCACTGTCACTGAACAGCACCATCCGGATCAGCATAACGTTGGCCAGGTCAGACAGCACCGAATGGATGGCATCGGCCGTCACCTCCGCCGCCTCCTCCAGCGGATAGCCAAACGCACCGGTGGATATGGCCGGAAATCCCACGGATGCCAGCTTTTTCTCATCAGCAAGCCGCAGGGCATTCTGGTAACAACGCGCCAGCAGCTCATCCGACGGTTTGTCAATATTGTACACCGGTCCCAGGCAGTGAATTATTTTCTTGTTTGGAAGCCCGAAAGCCGGTGAAATCACCGCCTCTCCCGGTTTGATCGGCGCCATGGGCCGGCAGGCTTTTTCCAGTTTCGGTCCCGCTGCCCGATGAATGGCGCCTGCGACTCCACCGCCGGTCCTGAGTTCGGCATTTGCCGCATTCACAACAGCATCCAGATCGTCCTGCCGGGTGATATCCCCCTGGATGCACTCGAGTTTCACGTTTCCCTCCATATAGCCTCCGATTTTGTCATCGCATGAAAGGTTGCCCGTAAAAAGTCCTATCTTAAATATCCAACAGATTCCGCATAAAAACAATGATGATACCATGTCCGACAACCCTCAACATAATTTACCCGAAGTAACACTTGCCAGAGGCAAGGACAAGCGGCTCCGAAGCGGCCATCTCTGGATTTTCAGCAACGAACTGATTCCCACCGCCGAGCGCCCCGAACCCGGAGAGATCGTTACCGTAAAAACCTCGGAAAACCGGATCGCCGGCATCGGTTTCTACCACCCCAACTCGCTCATAGCCGTGCGCCTGCTCAGCCGCAAACCGGTTGCTGTTGATCGCGGCTTCATTGCCACCCGCCTGCAGCAGGCCATCCTCGGACGCGAGTCCCTGGCCGATGCAACCAATGCCATCCGGCTGGTGCACGCCGAAAGCGACGGACTTCCCGGCTTGATCGTCGACCGCTACGGTGACGGGCTTGTCCTTCAGATCCTGAGCGCCGGCATGGAGCGGCAACGCGATATCGTGGTGGATGTACTCCGGGAAATGCTGCAACCCCGGTTCATCATCCTGCGCAACGACCACCTCATGCGCGAAAGGGAGGGTCTGACGCAGGAAAAACAGTTCCTCATCGGTGATGCCAGCGAAATACCGGTGACCATAACCGAAAATTCGGTGACATACCTGGTGGATCCGCTGGAGGGACATAAAACCGGTTTCTACATTGATCAGCGGGATCACAGAATGGTATTCCGCCGATTTGTGCGTCCCGGCGACCGGGTGCTGGACGCTTTCTGCCATTTCGGGGGCTTTGCCATGCACGCCGCACTGGCCGGTGCCGGTGAAGTGCTGGCCATCGACGATTCCGATGCTGTTCTGGACTTCACCACGAAAAACATCCGCCAGAACGGCCTCGAGCATATCGTATCCACCCGCAAGACGGACCTGATGAAGTGGCTTCCGGAAGCCGCAGGTAGCGGAAAGGAGCGCTTCAACATCATCAACCTGGATCCACCCAATTTTGCAACCAACCGCAAATCGGTCGGACCGGCGCTCCGGGGATACCGGAAACTGCACCGGGCGGCGCTGGAACTCCTCGAGCCCGGGGGCATACTGGCTACGTCCTCCTGCTCCCACCATATTACCGAGGATGCGTTTCTCGAGAGCGTCACACGCGCCGGACGGGACAGCAAACGCCGGGTCCAGATACTCTACAAAGGCGGGCATGCCCTGGATCACCCCGTCCTTCCGGAAATGCCCGAAACCGGATATCTGAAATTTTTTATTTTCAGGGTTGTGGATATTGACTGATCAAACTTCCATGTACTGCCGTTCCTTTGCGCCTTTTATACTGCCCCTGATGATTCTGTTGCTGGTTTCCTGTGCCACAACCAGGAAGGGCAGCGTGCTGGAACAGGGCGAGGCCAGCTGGTACGGTCCCGGTTTTCACGGACGCACCACAGCAAACGGGGAAACCTACAATCAGAACGAACTGACCGCCGCCCACCGGACCCTCCCCTTCAATACGGTCGTCCGTGTCATCAACCTGGACAACGGAAAATCGGTGAACGTCCGCATTAACGACCGTGGGCCTTACGCCCGCGGCCGCATCATTGACCTCTCCAAAGAGGCCGCCCGGCGCATTGACATGGTGGACTCCGGAGTTGCTCCGGTCCGTCTGGTGCTGGTCCGCTCTGAACAGCCGATTCGAACACGGGGTCCCGGCAATATCCGCCAGGAGGAGTTCACAATCCAGCTGGCAGCGTACCACCGCCGCAGCGATGCGGAGGCCTATGCTTCGCAGATTCCCCGCACCAGGGTGGCCACTGGCGAGGTGGACGGGCGCACCGTCTACCGTGTCTACTACGGACGCTATCGCAGTCCCTCCGACGCGCGCCGTGATCTTGAACGCTTGAAACGGGACGGATACGAGGGCTATATCCGCCAGGTGCAGAACTGATTCCGGAACAACGGAACGACCGGATGCATGCAGTTCCGTCAAGTCGAAACAGCTTGCGCAACTTTCCCGCCGGCACATTTTCGTTGTAACGATTTCCACCGGAATACGTATGGATGGGATAACCCGGCCGCTTTCCCGCGGCCGCAGCCCGGCACAGGATCCCGCCGATACGGCAAATCTCAGGAAACCATTATTTCATAAAAATCAGGGTCATGGATAACAAAATGCTTGCTGTATTGCATCGATTTTCTACTTCAGCGTTGCGGCAATTAGCCGTCACCGTATGGATTACGTCTCTTCTACTTTCTGCGAATGTGTCCGCAGCGCGCGCTCAGCCCGATGATGCCGTGAGCAACCCCGACGCCCGCGGACTCTCACTTACGGTCAACAACTACGGCATGGCATTCGGCAACGTACCTGTTGTGCACGGTCTCCGTTTCAATTTCCGTGACATGAATCTCAACGAAGTGAACGGGGCCAATATCACCATCCTCGCTCCAAGGGAACCCTCATACGGAGTGGTGCGCGGACTTGCCGTCGGACTTCCCATGACAGGCGGGGCAAGCCTTACAGGAGTTTCAATTGCACTTGGCGGCATTACAGCCCACGAAACCATCCGCGGCATCCAGTTCTCCCTGCTTGGAATCGGGGCCGGTGGCGGCATTTCCGGCATTACAATGGCCGGGCTCGGCTTCGGTTCGGGAGGAGATGTCAGCGGCTTGAATATTGCCGGGCTGGGTCTCGGGGCAGGCGGCCACCTGTCGGGAATAACCCTGGCCGGACTTGGATTTGGCGCCGATGGTAATGTGTCTGGCATAAACGTGGCCGGACTTGGATTTGGCGCTGATGGTAATGTGTCGGGTATCAACTTTGCCCTGCTGGGCTTCGGTGCCGATGACAATATCTCCGGTCTGAATGTTGCAGGGCTGGGTTATGGAGCCGGTGAAAATGTCTCAGGCCTGAATGCGGCGCTTCTTGGATTCGGCGCCGGGGAGGACGTACGCGGCATCAGCATTGCCGGACTCGGAATAGGCGCCGGGGGTTCCATCACAGGCATCAACCTGGCCGGTCTCGGTCTGGCCTCCGGGGACGAAATCCGCGGCATTTCTTTATCCGGGATGGGTATCGCTTCGGGGGAATCCGTAACAGGTATTGCCGTTGCAGGACTGGGCATCGCTTCCCAGCAACTTCGCGGCATCACTGTGAGCCCCGCTGCAGGTGCCATGGAACTGGCCCGGGGCCTCTTTCTTGCTCCGGCCTATTTCCGTATTGAAGATGGTTCCCTGCAGGGTGTGAGTGTCAGCGCCTTCAACCATATCCGTGGAGATCAGCACGGGGTCACCATCGGGCTGTACAATTACGCACGCAATCTCAGGGGTGTCCAGATAGGTGTCATCAACTATGCCGCCAACAACCCCCGCGGCCTCCGGATGCTGCCCCTCGTTAACGCCAACCTGTAATTTGTTGCCAGCACTGGCACCAACCTGTAATCGGCTGAAGCAGCGGGTTGCCTGTTTTATATTTAGATGAACGCTGATAAGTGAACCTGTGTTCAGGTTTTTCACTAAATTGATTGTCCTGGCAAGAAGTTTATTTTATCCTATGTGCCACAATGATTTGTTCCCGCTCTTACCACACATTACCGTAACACCATGTCAAAAAAAATTGCGATCATCGGAACCGGCTTTGGTGCGCTTGGCGCTGCAGCCCGTTTGCTGTCTGAGGGATATCAGGTTGAAATGTTTGAAAAAAGAGACAAGCCGGGTGGGCGGGCCTATGTCTACGAGCAGAACGGATACCGGTTCGATGGCGGTCCCACCGTCATCACCGCACCGTTCATGTTCGATGATATTTTCGAAAAAGCGGGAAAAAAACGAAGCGACTACTTTGATCTGGTTCCCTGTGAACCGTTCTACCGAATTTTCAACCACGAAGGAAAATATTTCGACTACAACAGCGACGAGAACTTCATTTACTCGGAAATCGACCGCTGGAATCCGGAAGACAAAGAAGGCTACCGAAAGTTCATGAAAACCACAAAACCCATCTTCCAGAAGGGTTTTGTGGAACTTGCAGACAAACCGTTCCTCTCTTTCATGGACATGATGCGGGTGGCTCCCGACCTCATCCGGCTTAAATCGCACCAGAATGTATACAAGTACGTGTCCAAATACGTCAAGAACGATTTCCTGCGCCGCTGCTTCTCCTTCCATCCGCTTCTTGTGGGGGGAAACCCGTTTGACACCACCTCCATCTATTCCATGATCCACTACCTGGAGCGGGAATGGGGCGTACATTACGCCATGGGAGGTACCGGTTCCATCGTGAATGCCTTCGTCAAACTGATCGAAGAGCTGGGTGGAAAAATCCACTATAACACGGAAATATCGCGGATCCGGGTCGGTGCCAACAGAAGGGTTGAGGGCCTGGAACTCGGCGGTGAATTCATCCCGGCCGACGCGGTCATTTCCAATGCCGATGTGGCATTCACCTATCGCTACCTGATCGACGAGCCGCTGAGAAAAACCTACACCAACCGGAAGCTGGACCGGATGAAGTACAGCATGTCCCTTTTTGTGCTTTATTTCGGCACCGACCGGCGTTACACCGATACCAAGCTGAAGCACCACAACATTATCATGAGCAAGCGGTACAAGGAACTTCTCAAGGATATTTTTGACAAGAAGGTACTGGCGGACGATTTCTCGCTGTATCTGCATATGCCCACGTATACCGATCCGTCCCTGGCACCCGAAGGCGGCGAGTCATTCTACGTCCTGTCACCGGTTCCGCATCTGGACGGCGACACTGACTGGAGCGAAACTGCCGATGAGTACGGTGACCGTATCCTGAATTTCCTGGAGAAAAACTACCTGCCCAACCTGCACAAGCATATCAAAGCCCGGCTCCATATCGACCCGATACACTTCCGCGACACCCTCAACAGCTACAAGGGATCGGCGTTCTCCGTGCAACCGCTTCTCACGCAATCAGCCTGGTTTCGTCCGCACAACCGGTCGGAGGAGTTCGGGAACCTTTACTTCGTAGGTGCCGGGACACATCCGGGTGCCGGGCTTCCGGGCGTGCTCTCATCCTCCATCATCGCTGAGAATCTGATCAGGGAAGACCTGCCTCTTAGCGGCAAGAACTGATATCGTTACTTCTTCAGGGACTTCTGAAGCTTGTCCCAGTCTGCCAGGAAGTTTTTGAGTCCGCTGTCAGTGAGCGGATGCTTGATCAGCCGTTCGATGACGCCGAAAGGCATTGTGGCTACGTCGGCGCCAATCTGTGCCGCTTCCACAACATGCAGAGGATGCCGGATGCTTGCAACCAGTACCTCGGTGTCATATCCATAATTCTGGTAAATCTGCACGATTTCGGCGATAAGCTGCATGCCATTGGTTGATATGTCATCCAGGCGGCCGACAAACGGCGAGATGTAAGTGGCTCCGGCTTTTGCCGCCACCAGCGCCTGTGTCGGTGAAAAGCAAAGCGTGCAGTTTGTTTTGATTCCTTCCTCAGAAAACGTTTTAATCGCCTTGATACCTTCCTTGATCAGCGGAACCTTGACCACCACATTATCGGCGATGTCGGCCAGTTTGCGCCCTTCAGCCAGGATTCCCTCGTAATCTGTGGAAACAACCTCGGCGGACACATCGCCTTCGACCACACTGCAGATTTCGGCAATGAAACCTTCAAAGTCCGATATTCCCTCCTTTGCGCAGAGAGATGGATTGGTGGTCACGCCGTCCAATACACCCATGGCATGAGCTTCGCGTATTTCTTTCATGTTTGCCGTGTCGATAAAAAATTTCATTGCAATAGTCCTATTTCTTTTGAGTTATATTGGATTATGTTCTGTTTTAGCCGATCACACTCTGTTGTCGCAACAGGATTCGCTCTCTTATAAAAAAAAACCTATCTTCCGGAAAATACAAAATTTCAATCTTACACACACTTTTTAACCATTCTGCCATGAGTAACTTTCCAAAAGGATTCCTTTTAGGCCTGATTTCGGGCTCCGTTATCGGTTCGCTGGTTGCCCTGCTATATGCACCGGACAAAGGCGCCAACACGCGTGACAAAATCAGCTACCGGCTGAACAGCTACATGGATGAGCTGAGCCAGCTTATTGACCGCCTCCAGCACGAGAAAGACTTTGTCTCCGATGCCAAGAAAGAGGGAGACCTTGTTGTCGAAGAGGCCCAGAAAAGAGCCGAAGACCTTATTTCCGAAGCAGAAAAACTGCTTGAAAACATCGGCGATACCCGCAAGAAGTAGCTTCTGGTTCCACAACTTCCAACCAATATGCCGCTGCTCTGCTGCCAGTCTGCAGATCCGTCAATAATGCATAATGGCACCGTGTACCGTTTTGTATCAGGGTACCAACAGTTTCTCATCAAGCTATTGCAGGCTCCTACCTGTTAAGGACAGGCCAGCCGATCGATTTCGTGACACCATTAAAAAAAATAGCCTGTGCCGTCTGACGACACAGGCTATTCTATTTTCGGCAGGGGATGCTACTCCTTGTCCTCTTTCAAATCCTGCACGGCCGGACTGTCCGCGCCCAGTTCCTGGAAAACCCTGCTGGCTGCGCCAACATCTTCCATGTCTTCCTTGGAACCGACGATGATGTCCTGATACCTGCGCAATCCGGTACCCGCAGGCACCCGGTGTCCGACAACCACATTTTCCTTGAGGCCCATCAGATTGTCGGCTTTCGCCTCTATAGCTGCCTGGGTAAGGACTTTTGTGGTCTCCTGGAAGGAGGATGCCGAAAGCCAGCTTTCGGTAGAAAGTGCGGCACGGGTGATTCCAAGAAGGATCGGCTTGGAGATCGCCGGTTCGGCCGGACGTGTTTCCATCTCCTTCTTGTCCTGGGTAATCAGCTTGGCGTTGATTTCACGAATCTCGCGACGCTCCAGAAGCTTGCCCAGCGACACATCGCTGTCACCCGGATTGGTGACCACGAATTTGCCGATAAGCGAGTCGTTGGTCCGGTTTACTTCAAAACGGTCCACCTTGTCGCCTTCCAGGTACATGGTATCACCGGAATCGGTAATCTCCACTTTCTGCATCATCGTCCGCACGATCGTCTCAATGTGCTTGTCGCTGATCTTCACACCCTGCAGTCGGTACACTTCCTGGATCTCGTTCACCAGGTAGGACTGTACTGCGAAGGGCCCGAGGATATTGAGAATGTCCTGCGGCATGATGACACCGTCAGACAGAGCCTGACCGGCTTTTACAAAATCATTTTCCTGAACCAGGATATGCTTGCCAAGGGAAATGAGGTAGGTCTTGCTTTCGGTGCCGTCCTTGCTGGTGACGATCACTTCCTGGGACCCACGCTTGCGTGCGCCCATTTTGACCACGCCTTCAATTTCGGAAACGACAGCCGGATCTTTCGGCGGCCGGGCTTCAAAGAGCTCGGTAATACGCGGCAGACCTGCAGTGATATCCTTCGATTTGGAAGCGGAGGTACGCGGTATTTTCGCAAGCACCTGTCCGGCAGAAACCGTCTCGCCATGATTCACTACAACGTGGGCTCCTACGGGGAGCGTGGTTTCACGAATACGTTCGCTTTCGCCCTTCACTATAACGGTCGGAACAAGACTGCGATCCCGCGAATCGGTGATCACCTTCTCCTTGTGTCCCGTCTGGGAATCGGTTTCGTCTTTGTAAGTCACACCGTGGACAATGTCCCGGTACTCAACGTCACCGTCCAGTTCGGAGAAGATGAGCGCATTGTAGGGGTCCCACTTGCAAAGCGGCACACCTTTGGGAACCATGTCGCCATCTTCAACAAGAAGTTCGGAACCATACGGAATGTTGTAGGTGATGAGTGTCTTGTCGGTGTCATCGACAATTCTGATCTCACCTGCCCGGCTCAGGACCACGGTGGTGATATCCTCACCGTCGTCATAATCTACCGCTCTCACATTCTCAAAAACGATCTTGCCGGCAAACTTCGATTTGTGCTGGGATTCGGCCTCAAGACGAGAAGCCGTTCCACCCACGTGGAAGGTACGCAGGGTAAGCTGTGTACCCGGTTCACCGATGGACTGGGCGGCGATTACACCGACCGCCTCGCCAACCTGGACCGGCTTTCCGCGGGAAAGATCACGGCCATAGCATTTGGCACATACGCCCCTTCCTGACTCACAGGTAAGCACCGAACGGATCTCAATCTCTTCCAGGGACGTTTCCGCCACTTTGGAAGCGATCCTCTCATCGATCATTTCGTTGGAGCTGACAATCAGCTCATCCGTCAACGGATCGTAGACTTCGTGCATGGAAACCCGTCCGAGTATCCGGTCCTCAAGGCTTTCCACGATATCTTCGTTATCCTTAAGCGCCTGGATGCGAATTCCGCGGAGTGTTCCGCAGTCATTTTCGGTTACGATCAAATCCTGCGACACATCCACCAGACGGCGGGTGAGGTAACCGGCATCCGCTGTCTTCAGGGCCGTATCGGCCAGACCTTTACGGGCACCGTGAGTCGAGATGAAATACTCGAGAACCGTCAGACCCTCTTTGAAACTGGAGAGAATGGGCTGTTCGATAACCTCGTTGCCGGTCTGCAGCGAGCTTTTCTGCGGCTTGGCCATCAGACCACGCATACCGCCAAGCTGACGGATCTGCTCTTTGGAACCCCGGGCTCCGGAATCGGCCATCATGAATACCGGGTTGAATCCGCCCTTGTCCTCGGTCAGTGCCTGGAACAGGGTTTCGGAAACACGGTTCGTGGTGCTGGTCCACTTGTCAATCACCTGGTTGTAACGCTCGTTGTCGGTGATGAAACCGTTTTCGTACCGGTCCTGGATCAAGCGCACTTCGTCCTGAGCCTGGTTGATGAACTCGGCTTTCGCCTTGGGGATCACAATATCCTCGAGACTGAAGGAGAGTCCGCCGATGGTGGCATGCTCAAATCCGAGGAACTTCATGTCATCCAGGAAGCGGGCGGTTCTGAGCGTTCCCGTTACCGTGAAGACCGCGCCGATCAGGCTGCGAAGTTCTTTTTTACCGAAAGTCAGGTTGATGAAACCCAGTTCATCCGGTATGATCTCGTTGAAGAGCACACGACCGGTCGTGGTTTTGAAAACTTTTTTGATCTCCTGGTCGTCTTTTTTAAGTCTGATGCGCACATTGATCTTGGCGTGCAGAGCCACGTGGCCGCGGTCATATGCGATTTTCACCTCTTCCGGCGATGAGAAGGTCTTGCCCTCTCCCATGGCTCCGTCGGCCATTTTTGTCAGGTAGTAAATACCGAGAACCATGTCCTGCGAAGGTACGGTAATCGGACTTCCGTTAGCCGGGTTCATGATGTTGTGCGAACCCAGCATGAGCACGGAAGCCTCCAGAATCGCATCATGGCTCAGCGGCAGGTGAACGGCCATCTGGTCACCGTCGAAATCGGCGTTGAACGCCGTACAGGAAAGCGGATGCAGACGGATGGCCTTGTCCTCAATGAGGATCGGCTGATATGCCTGAATACCCAGACGGTGCAGGGTCGGCGCACGGTTAAGCAGTACCGGATGCCCGTCGATTACTTTCTCGAGCACGTCCCAGACCACATCGTCGCGGCGATCCACCACTTTCTTGGCGCTCTTCACCGTCTTGACATATCCCCGCTCAATAAGACGGCGGATGATAAACGGTTTGTAGAGTTCAACCGCCATTTCCTTCGGCAGACCGCACTCGTGCAGTTTCAGCTCGGGTCCGACTACAATCACGGAGCGTCCGGAGTAGTCAACACGCTTTCCAAGAAGATTCTGGCGGAACCGGCCGCTTTTACCCTTAAGCATGTCGCTGAGCGATTTGAGCGGTCGGTTGTTGCTGCGCACCGCGTTCATTTTCCGCGAGTTGTCAAACAGCGAATCAACGGCCTCCTGAAGCATGCGCTTCTCGTTGCGCAGGATCACGTCCGGCGCCTTGATGTCGATCAGGCGCTTGAGACGGTTGTTGCGGATGATCACACGGCGGTACAGATCGTTCAGGTCGGAAGTGGCAAAACGTCCTCCTTCCAGCGGCACAAGAGGGCGCAGTTCGGGCGGGATCACCGGAACGACCCGCATTACCATCCACTCCGGACGGTTTTCGCGGTTCTTGTTGGCCGCACGGAACGATTCGATAACCTGGAGCCGCTTCAGGAATTTCTTCTTCCGCATGGCCGAGGTTTCGTTCTTCACGGACTCGCGGTACTTGTATGCGGACTTGTCCAGCTCGATGTTGGAGAGCAGTGCCTCAATGGCTTCCGCCCCCATCTTTACTACAAATTTATCCGGGTCATCGTCCTCAAGACTGCGATGGTCATCGGACAGCTGTCCCATGATTTCATAATACTCCTCTTCGGTGATCATGTCGCCAATCTTGTACCCCAGATCGCGCGCCAGGCCCGGTTTCACCACGACAAAATTTTCGTAGTAAACAATTTTCTCGAGATTCTTGGATGAGAGTCCGAGCAGGTAGGCGATCTTGTTGGGCATGGACTTGAAGTACCAGATGTGCACCACCGGAACGCAGAGGGTGATATGCCCCATTCGTTCGCGGCGCACGGCTTTCCGGGTCACTTCAACACCGCAGCGGTCACAGATGATCCCCTTGTAGCGGATCCTCTTGTACTTGCCGCAGTGGCATTCCCAGTCTTTGACCGGTCCGAAGATTTTTTCGCAGAACAGACCGTCTTTTTCCGGTTTGAACGTGCGGTAGTTTATCGTTTCAGGATTCAGCACCTCCCCGTTCGACCGCGACAGGATCGATTCGGCCGATGCAAGGGAAACACGAATACTCTTGAAATCTTTTGAGACGGATTCGCTTTTGGTAAACGGCAAGGAAGTACCTCCGTTAGATGTTTGAAAAAGTTGAACTGTTCGCTTTCAGTGTGAAACCTGCCTGTCCTAATCTATGGTTACTTCGAGTCCCAGACCCTGAAGTTCTCTTACAAGCACATTAAAGGACTCCGGAGTGGTTCCGTCCGGCAGATTTTCACCTTTCACGATGGCCTCGTAGACTTTCGAGCGACCTTTTACGTCATCACTTTTGACAGTGAGCATTTCTTTCAGGATGTTGGATGCACCGTAGGCATACAGTGCCCAAACCTCCATCTCTCCGAGACGCTGGCCGCCGAACTGCGCCTTTCCTCCCAGCGGCTGCTGGGTGATAAGCGAGTAGGGGCCAATAGAGCGGGCATGTATCTTGTCCTCAATCAGGTGATTCAGCTTGAGCATATAGATGAAACCCACAGTCGTCATTTGCTGGAAACGATCGCCGGTCTGTCCGTCATACAGATAGGTGCGACCGTCAATGGGCAGCCCGGCTTTCTCAAGCCAGCCCTGAATATCGTCATAGGTGGCGCCGTCAAATGTCGGGGTCGCAAAAGTAACACCCAGTTTTTGTCCGGCCCAGCCCAGGATCGTCTCGTAGATCTGCCCCAGGTTCATCCGTGACGGTACGCCCAGCGGGTTCAGAACGATATCCACCGGAGTTCCGTCCTCAAGGAAAGGCATGTCTTCGGCCGGTACTATCTTGGCCACAACACCCTTGTTACCGTGGCGTCCCGCCATCTTGTCACCCACACCCAGCTTGCGCTTCTTGGCCACATAGACCTTGGCTTTCTGAACAATGCCCGGGGGCAGTTCATCGCCAACCTGGATGGAGTATTTCCTGCGTTTCAGATCGGTTTCATATTGACGGCGCAGGCTCCGGTAGTTCTGAAGCAGTGTATAGATGTGGCCGTTGACCTTGTCGTCCTGGCACCAGGCCTGACGGCTCTTCAGTGTCAGCGGATTCATGCCTTCGAAGATCTGCTTGCGGTACTTTTCACCCTTGGGGATCACCTCGCTGCCGAGATGGTCAACCACGCCGGGGGAAGTTTTGTCCTTGAGGAGCTTGTACATGCGATCCGCCCACTGGGTGTTCAGCTTGGTAAGCTGCTCGCGGTAAATCTCGTTTTCCCGCTCTACCAGTTCCTTCTCCTCTTTCCTGGAGAGCTGCTCATCCTTTTTGCGGCTGAACAGCCTTGTATCGATTACCACGCCGGAAACACCCGGAGGCGTTTTGAGCGAGGCATCCTTTACATCACCGGCCTTGTCTCCGAAAATGGCGCGGAGCAGTTTCTCCTCGGGAGTCGGATCGGTTTCACCCTTGGGTGTGATCTTGCCGACGATGATATCGCCCGGCTTGATCTTGGCACCCACCCGGATAATTCCGTTTTCATCCAGGTTGCGAGTGGCTTCTTCGCTCACATTCGGAATTTCGCGTGTAAGCTCCTCTTCGCCGCGCTTGGTGTCACGCACCTGCTGCTCGAATTCCTGGATGTGGATGGAGGTGTAGATATCCTCGGAAACCACGCGCTCACTTACCACGATGGCATCCTCGAAATTGTATCCCCTCCATGGCATGAAAGCAACCAGCAGATTGCGTCCAAGCGCCAGTTCTCCGTTCTGTGTTGCGCAACCGTCGACGATGGGCTGCCCTTCAATCACCTTGTCACCCGTCCTGACCAGCGGACGCTGATTGGAAGTGGTGTCCTGGTTGGTACGTTCGAATTTCCTGAGCGAGTAACGGATGATTCCGTCATCAAAATGCGCCAGGGATTCCAGCTCATCACGGTCGTAGCGGATGTGGACTTCAGTGGCGCTCACATAGACCACTTCGCCGCTTCCTACAGCCACAATCAGTGCGCGGGAATCACGTGCCGCACGGTACTCAAGTCCGGTACCCACTACCGGCGGCTCGGGCCTTAGAAGAGGCACGGCCTGGCGCTGCATGTTGGATCCCATGAGCGCCCTGTTGGCGTCATCATGTTCGATGAAGGGAACCATTCCTGCCGCGACCGATACGATCTGGTTCGGGGATATGTCCATGTAGCGCACTTCATCCGGCGATGCCAGACCAACGTTGCTGTCGCGGAAGCGGGAGAAGATCACGTCACTCTCGAATCTACTATCCTTGTCCAGGATTGCGTTGGCCTGGGCAATAACGGTTTCATCCTCTTCTTCGGCGGCCAGGTACTCGATTTTACGGGTGACGCTTTCTTTTTCCACCTTGCGGTAGGGCGTCTCGATAAACCCGAAGTCGTTTACCTTGGCATGCACGCACAGCGATGAGATCAGACCGATGTTCGGGCCTTCCGGCGTTTCGATGGGACACAGACGTCCGTAATGCGTGTAGTGGACGTCACGCACCTCAAAGCCGGCGCGCTCCCTGGTCAGACCGCCCGGTCCGAGCGCCGACATCCGGCGCTTGTGGGTCAGTTCCGCAAGCGGATTGGTCTGATCCATGAACTGGGAGAGCTGGTTCGTTCCGAAGAAGGTGTTGATCACGCTGGAGATGGTGCGGGCATTGACCAGATCCTGCGGCGTGAACTGCTCCGCATCGCGGGAGTTCATCCGCTCGCGGATGGTCCGGGTCATGCGTGCCAGGCCGAGTCCAAACTGCTGGGCAAGCTGCTCGCCCACGGTACGGACCCTCCTGTTGCTCAGGTGATCGATGTCATCCACCTGCGACTTCAGGTCTTTCAGGCGGATCAGTTCCTTGATAATGGCGATGATGTCGTTTTTGGTCAGCACCTGCAGATCCAGCGGCTCTTCGAGGCGAAGCCGCTTGTTCAGGCGGTAGCGGCCAACTTCACCAAGGTCATAACGCTTGTCGCTGAAGAACAGGCGATCCAGCACCGAGCGTGCCGTCTCCATATCCGGCATATCGCCGGAGCGGATCTGGCGGTACACTTCGGCCAGGGCGCTTTCTTCATCGTGGCTTGTGTCCTTGCGCAGGGTGTTGAGAATGACCGATTCCTCGTGGTCTTCGTCACCCGACTTGAGCACGTGGATGGTAGTCACACCAGCATTCTTGAATGCGCTGAAGTCATCGTCGGTGATCTCGTAATCACGCGGAAAGAGGATGTTTCTGTTTCTGGCTTCGGTAACTTCGCCGGTTTCGTCATCTACGACCTCTTCAACCACATCTTCGACAATATCGGTGGCCAGCTTTCTGCCGACAGCATTCTTGAATGCCTTGGCTGTTTTGATGCTGATCTCGTCCGACAGGTCAAAAATGCTCAGAATCTCGTAATCCGTGGCGTAACCCAGTGCGCGAAGCAGCGTGGTGACGGGAAGCTTCTTTTTCCTGTCGATGTAGGCCCATAGGACATCGCGGATGTCCGTGGTCAGCTCAATCCACGATCCCTTGAAGGGGATTACGCGGGCGGAGTAGAGCTGGCTGCCGTTGGGGTGCAGCGACTGTCCGAAGAACACACCGGGGGAGCGGTGAAGCTGGCTCACAATGACCCGCTCGGATCCGTTTATGATGAAGGTGCCGCTCTCGGTCATCCAGGGAAGGTCCCCGAGGAACACTTCCTGTTCAATGGTTTCACTGGCATCATCACCCGGATCGGATGAAGACAGCCGCAGTTTTGCTTTCAGGGGAAGCGCATAGGTCAGACCCCGCTCCTGGCACTCTTCGATGGAATACTTGGGAGTATCCACCGAGTAGTATATGAACTCCAGCGTACTTTGTTCCCGTGTGTCCTGAATCGGGAAATGCTCTATGAAGATTTTCTGCAGGCCAACTTCTTCCCGATCTTCGGGATCAATATCCCATTGCGTAAATCGGCGGAAAGATTCGAGTTGGACATCAAGAAAATCGGGGTAGTCTAAAATGTGCTGGGTGCGAGCGAAGGATATGCGTCCGGTATGAGTTTGGATGGCGTTGCTTTTACTCAAGGCTACCTCGTCCTTAGTTTATGGATGTGCGCACACGATTTGAAGGAACAACCGTGACTAGGTATTCAAAAAAATAGAGAAGGGTTCTGATGCTACTTGACATACAAAACCCATTAGACACCAATAGCCAATACCGTTTATCCGATATTGGCCTGGTGAAATGTAAGCGAAAAGAAGTCTTATTTGAGTTCGACTTCGGCTCCGGCTTCAGCAAGTTTTTCTTTGATGGATTCGGCTTCTGCTTTGTCAACACCTTCTTTGATGTTGCTGGGGGATCCATCAACAAGTTCTTTTGCCTCCTTCAGGCCAAGACCCGTGAGGGCGCGAACTTCTTTGATGACGGCGATTTTATTGCCACCAGCTGATTTCAGTACGACGGTGAATTCGGTCTGCTCTTCCGCAGCTTCACCGGCTGCTTCTGCGGCAGGTGCGGCGGCTACGGCCGTTGCTGCCGGCTTGATACCGTATTCATCTTCAAGGACTTTTGCAAGTTCGTTAGCTTCTTTAACGGTCAGGTTTACCAGTTGTTCTGCTATTTCTTTGACGTCTGCCATTACTTTGTACTCCCGTTGGTTGTTTTGTCAGTTGTTAAAAATCTGTTAATCTTCTTTTTCGGCGATGGTTTTGATCGCGCCGGCAATGTTTGAGCCTTGGGACTGGAGTCCGCCGACCACATTGCTTATTGGGCTGAGGAGCAGGCCGATGATATCACCGATCACTTCCTCTTTGGATTTCATTGCAGCCAGGACATCGAGCTGTTCCGCCGTATAGACGTCCTCTTCAATGGCCGCACCTTTGAATTCCGGCTTCTTTTTGTCCTTCAGAAACTTTTTCAGGACTTTCGCCGGGATTGCAGCATCGCCTTTGATAATCGAATAAGCCGTTTCGTTGACCGTATGATCAATGATACCTTCAAATTTGCCGATTTCGGTCAATGCTCTGCGAAACAAGGTATTGTTGTACACCTTGTAGGGGATGTTGTTCTTGCGAAACTCGCTTCGCAGCTCATTCAGCTCGGCCACCGACATACCATTGAAGTTGGTAAGATAGATGGCGTCCGCATCCTTGAGCTCCTCAACGAGGTTCTTTACGATTTCTTGTTTTTCCGCTAAAGTAGCCATGGAACGTTACTGTCGTTTTAAGATTGTACAGCTGAGCGGGAAATGGGAATGCTGGGCCCCATTGTCGAGCTGATGGAAACACTGCGTATATAAACTCCCTTTGCCGATGCGGGCCGCAGTTTGATGACGGTTTTCAGGAACGCCTCGGCATTGTCTCTTAACTGGTCAGGCTCAAAGCTGCTTTTACCGATGGAAGTGTGAAGGATGCCGTATTTGTCAACACGGAAATCAATCTTTCCGGCCTTGACGTCCCGAATCGCTTCCGCCACCTCCATGGTGACTGTTCCGCTCTTGGGATTGGGCATCAGTCCTCTGGGACCGAGTACTTTTCCGAGACGGCCAATTTTCCCCATGACATCCGGCGTTGCAACGATGACATCAATTTCGGTCCAGCCTTCCTGTATTTTTTCGATGTAATCATCCAGACCCACATGGTCTGCACCGGCTTCACGGGCTTCTTCCTGCTTGGACGGATTGACAAGTGCCAGTACGCGTACGGTTTTACCAGTACCGTGCGGCAATGACACCGTTCCACGGACCATCTGGTCGGCATGTCTGGGATCTACACCCAAACGAATGTCCATATCTATCGAGGCATCAAACTTCGCGACGGAAGTTTTCTTTGCCAGCTCGGCTGCTTCAAACAGGTCGTATTCCTTCCCTGCCTCAATCAGTTTCTGAGCTTCAATGTATTTTTTTCCTCTTTTGGGCATATGTTAAAACCTGCGAATGGTTACTTTTTTCTATCAACTCTGAGACCCATGCTTCGAGCCGTACCTGCAATCATCTCGGCGGCATGGTCAATGTCAAAGGCATTGAGATCTTTCATTTTAGTCTCGGCAATCTCCTTGCACTTGCTCCAGCTTACCGTACCAACCTTAATCTTGTTCGGCTCACCCGACCCTGACTTGAGCTTGAGGGCCTGCTTCAGCAGAACGGCAGCCGGCGGGGTCTTGGTCTCAAAAGTGAAGGACTTGTCCTGGTATACGGTAATGACCACTGGAGTCAGGGTGCCGGTATTCTGCTGCGTGCGCGCATTGAACGCCTTGCAGAACTCCATGATATTCACACCGGCCTGACCCAGAGCTGGTCCGACAGGGGGAGCAGGGTTGGCCTGTCCGCCCATGATCTGCAATTTGATTACTTTGCTTACTT
>SKNT01000032.1 GCA_007120385.1 Balneolales bacterium | reverse complement strand
TAGGTGTAGTTCAGGAACCCGCGGAAGTACCGTCCGCCGCGACGTTCAATGGTTGCCTCAATTCCGCGGTGGTCGCGGTAACGGTTGGGCTGACTGATGGTGTACTGTACCTGCCGGTCGGAACTGACGTAGGTAACCAGCTCGGAGTGGTTGGTGATGTCCGAGTAGAAACCGGCCACACGTACCAGGTAGTTCTCCAGTATGTTGTGCTCATAGCCGAGCTCATAGGATACTGTTTGCGGCAGTGGAAGGTTGGGGTTGGCGATTCGGGACACCCGGTCCTGCTGCAGTCCCTGACGGACCATGTACAGGTTCTCGGGAGTCGGCATGGAGCGGAAGTGTCCGTAGTTGAAATACAGCTTGCTTTCGACGGTAATCGGGAAGGAAATTCCCAAACGCGGACTCAGGGAGACATGGTGATCGGTTTGGCGCTGCTCGAGCAGATCGTCCAGATTGCCGAAGTTACCTGATCCAAGGGCAGGATTGAATGGATCGAATTCATACCATCTGGTATTGGCATAGGAATAGTCGACACGGAGACCGACGTTGGCGACCATGCCTTCAAAATCAAGTCGCGCCTGGGCGTAGGCACCGCCACGAAGCGGCTTCTTGTCCCATTTAGAAACAATATTCTGACTCGGAAGATACTCATCCAGCCGGGAATAATTAACCTCGCTGTGGGTGCGCACAAACTCCAGACCCGACTTCAGCTGCAAATAGCGGTTGATCTGGCTGGTGATGTCAAAGTCGGCGGTGAAATAGCTGACCTTGCTGCTGTCGCGTGAGTTGCTCATGCCCACGCCCATGCGCATTCCGTCGCCGATGCCATCGGATGGAAGCGGCATGAAACCGAACGGGGCTTCATTGGCGACATATCCATTGCCAAAGATTCGGGTCTCACCTTCACCCGGGCGGCCGTAGGCAGCCCATTCATCACCCAGCAGTTCGGGAACACCGGCGCGCAATGGTGAGGGATTGGTGTCGTAGCTGGAACGGAAGTTGCTCAGCTGAACCTCGTAATAAGTATCGGAGCTGATGGAGTGGGTGAACTTGGCCCCGATCACGAAGCGGTCGACATTTGTGGGAGCAAAGTAGTCGGATGCGAAAATTACACCGTCCTGATAGGAATGGCGGCTCGGTTGCTGCGCGATAAAAGCAGCACCGCGGAAAATCCCAGGCAGACCCGAATTGTTGTTGTTCGTACCGGTCTGGGTACCGAAAAGAGTCTCAATGCTCAGCTTCATACCGCGTCCCGGCAACAGATCGGATGTCAGCTTGATATGCGTGCTGTGATCCTCGTAGCGGTCGCGGGAAAGCGGATACAGGTACATCTCCTGGGTCCGGCGGTGGGCCGCCCAGAAGCGAAGATTGCCCAGGCGTTCACTCAGGAAGGGGAACGGTCCGCCGAAGCCCATATCCAGGTCAAAGTCGGGCTCGGTGATGGCGAAATCCTTGCGTTTCTGCCACAGGAACACCTGCTGCGCTGCAGCGGGCGAAAGTCCGTAATAGGGGCTGTTGGGGTCCATATTGCTCTCGGCCACGGAAATCCAACCCTCGAATTCCCGGTAATGACGCTGGGTGTAACGGTCCCAGGCACCGTTGCCCGTTCCTGTCCACGCTACCTCATCATCAAGGAAGGGGCGCATGAAATAGGAATCGGGGTGGTTTACCGGGTCACCGAAATGTTTCTTGCCCGGCGGACGGTAACGAAAGATCACGTCGGCATTGTAACGGTCGCGGCTTCCTTCCCTGGTGACAATATTAACGATACCGGACTGTACGTTCCCGTACTCGGCATTGAAACCGCCTGTCTGCACCTGAACCTCCGAAATGGAGACAAGGCTCACGGCGTTGTACGGGGTATTGTCCCGCTCATCACGCAGACTCACGCCGCTAAGCGACCACTGGCTGAACTCGGCGCCCAGGCCGCGGATGCTTCCGCCCAGGACACCGGCCTGGAGACCGACCACCTGCTGCACGTTGGAGACGGGCAGGCTCTCGATCTGGTCGGAGCCAATGTTGGCCCGGCTGGAGGAAACGTCACGTTCCACAACCGGACGAACGGCGGTGACGACCACTTCGTCGCCCTCGAATGCCTGTTCGCGCATTTCGAAGTCCACAACAGTAGTCTGGTCGATATTCACCCGCACTTCCTCTACCACCACCGTGGCAAAGCCGACGGCGCTGGCACGGATGGTATAGGTGCCCGGCGGTACGTTGAGGATGGAGTAGTATCCATCAATATTTGTGGCGGCTCCTATCCGCAGGCCATCGATGATGACGTTGACACCGGGCAGGGTTTCATCGGTCCCGGCTACCGTCACATCACCTGCGATACGGCCTGTTTGAGCGATGGCGCTGCTTGTAAAAAGAAGCAAGGCGAAAAGGAAACCCGCGAATCGTATGGAAGCGATTCTCGAAAAGAGAGGTTTGTTCTGTCCTGACATAATGATCGCGTTGTAGACGTGTTTTATGGAAGTAAAGATCGGATTGCAGAAACTCTTACAAGCGCATGAGACGTACGGTCGCGAGAACCGGATCTTTGTGCCCTTCCGGCGAAGGAATCTGAAAGATATGGCATGAATGATGTCCCTGGTGCGTTGATCAACTAATGGTGTAATATTCGGAAAAACGACCTGTTTGTCAAGAATAAAATGAAAAAAGCGTTTTCCGGAAGCCTGTTTGGCAGTGCCGGTCATCCCTTTACGGAATTCACTCTGCACTATTTCGTTTTCGTTCCCTGCAACAATCAGTTGGCAATTTACGCAATTCCCTGCTGATGAAAAAGCCCGGTAACCTCACTCCACCCCGCACTTGCCGCTCCGGCCGCACCTAAACCCTTGTTGCTCATAAATTCTTTATGGATTCTTTATTTTTTCTCATTATCATTGAAACCAAGGTAACAGGGACATTGTATTTTGGATTATCGCTTACCTTGCCATCTTCCCGAAGCCGCTTTGTCTTCCGGAGAAACTGAAACATTACCTGCAACCCGGAATACGTTTTCGGAGTTTTGCAGGTTATACATACACTTTTACAAATTCAGAACCGATCCTCCGGCAATCGATGCAGGTACGAAACAGAGCCGGCCAGACAACCCGGGTACCTTCCTGTGGCATCCTGCAGACAATTTGCCATCTCTTATTTCCAACCAAAACGCACTTCCACTGACATGAACACCCAACGCCTTATTCTCCTTAATCCCCTCATGGCAGCGCTTTTTGTCCTTGTTATTACCATGGCAAGTTATGCGCAGCCACAGCCATTCAACCCTGGCACTCCCGAAATTCTGGTGGATGAAGGGGCCTCCTATTACATGAGTCCGGTCTGGTCGCCCGACGGCCGGCACATTGCCTTCACTTCAGCCGAGTACCGCGGCATCTGGACCATACCTGCCGAAGGCGGCACACTCCGGCAGATCACCAATGAAGATGCCGCCGGATTCGGCATCAGCTGGTCATCCGACGGATCGGCCATTGCCGCCCGCCCCGCCCGGTTCGACGATCGCTATCGGCTCAACGCCATCAAGGTTTTTAATGTGGATACCGGCGATGAGCGCACCCTGATCGAATACCAGCGCGGACAGATGAGCCTGCCTCAATGGACCGACCTCGACCAGCGCATCGCCGTGCAGGTGCAGCGCGAAGTGGAGATCCTGGAGACCGGCATGGAACCGGCCCGCCGTGAAAAGCAGCTGCGTGACGAGGCCGTAATGATCCCGCGGAACAACCGGATCGAAAAAGTCTCGCTCTCGGCAGTTGCGACGGAAGTTGTCGAGGATTTCGGTGACCGGAATATCCTGAACCTGGTCCCCTCCCCAGACGGATCCGTCATCGCCGTGCAGATCATGGGCGAAGGGATCTATGTCATTGACGCCGACGGAAGGAACCTGTGCGAGATTGGCCGCGCCGAAAATCCTGTCTGGTCGCCGGAAGGACGCTATCTCATAGCCATGATCACCGAAGATGACGGACATAACATCACCGGGTCCGAGCTATACGCCATTGACATCACTACGGCCCAGCGTTACCACCTGACCGCGCACACGGACGTGATCGCGCTCCACCCTACCGTCTCACCCGACGGGCAGCGAGTGGCTTTTGGTGATCCGAACACCGGCCGGATCTACACCATGACCATCCGCTGAGAACCGGCCGTAATCACGGACTGATTGCGGATCAAGCGGGTCCACACCACGCAAGCCCGCATGCAGGGCACCCCCGGACTTTTTCTATTAATCCTCTTTCCCAACAGAATATTAACTGATATGATTACTCATTACCGTAATTCCCGCCGGATCAAAACCGGGATCCTTTTTTCACTTGTGACCGTCATGCTGCTTATGACGGCACCATCCGGCAAAACCCAGGTGACCGGACTGGAAGACTGGAGTCTCTACATCGATCAGGGACACAGCCAAACCCAGAACATGGGTCTGTACAACTACTCCGAAGCCGAAAAGGTGCTCCGGGTTGGCCTGATCCTGCGTGACATGCTGCAGGAGCAGACCGATATCGGTGCGGTTTACACGGCCCGCACCAACGACCAGCAAAATGTCAGCCTGAGCGAGCGCACCACCCACGCCAACAACACCGGCGCCGACTTCTACTACTCCATCCACAGTGACGCCGGTTCGCCCGGTACAAACTCCACGCTGATGCTCTTTGGCGGATGGCGGTCCGGCGGCCAGTCCGTGGAAAAGACCCCGAACGGCGGCAAGCGCTTCGGCGACATCATGCATGTGGTGCTCACCGATGCCATGCGCATCGGCAGCCGCCCCAGTCCGGATACCGGCCTGGCCTGGTACGACCGCACCTTCTATCAGGGATTCCCGGACAACCACACCAACCAGTGGCCCTATCTGCATGTCAACCGCGAGACCACCATGGCCTCCCTGCTCAGCGAGGCCGGATTCCACACCAACCCCACCCAGCAGATGCGGAACATGAATTCCGAGTGGCGCCGGCTGGAAGCCCAGGCGGCCTTCTGGACCATCCTGGAGTTCCATGAGATGGAGCGTCCCGAGGTGGGCATCCTCACCGGGTTCATCACCGATTCGCAAAGCGGGGAGCTCATCAACGGGGCCCGGGTCATCATCGACAGCGATACGCTTTATGTCACGGACACCTATGAGTCGCTTTTCCACAAGTACTCCAACGATCCGGATGAACTGCGCAACGGCTTTTACTACCTGTACGATCTGGAGCCCGGCGGCACGTACGACGTTACCTTCGATTCACCGGACCACTATGCTAAAACCGTCGAAGTGACGCTGAAGTCGGATGACTTCACGTTTTTGGATGTGCAGCTGGAGTCGAGCATGTCGCCCCGCGTCGTAAGGGCGGAGGCCTACACCCCGCTGGACCTGCTCGTGCCCGGCGACGAGATCGAGATCCAGTTCAGCCGCATCCCGGATCCCGACACGTTCGAGGGCGCCATCTTCTTCACACCGGAAGCCGTGTTCGAGTACACCTGGAAAAACGATTATACCCTCGTGATCGCGACGGATTCACTGGATTTCGAGACGGAGTATCTGCTGACCATCACCGACCAGGTGCTGGACAAGTTCAACGGCAATGCACTGGATGGGAACGGCGACCGGCAACCGGGCGGGAATTACGAACTGGTGATCGTCACGGACGAGCCGGATACCGATCCGCCGGAACTGGTATCACTCTATCCCACACCGGATGAGCCGACGGCCACGCTGCGTCCGGTCATCCGCCTGGTCTATGACGAGACCGTGGCCGTGGGTTCGCTGTCGCGCGATGCCGTGCAGCTGTACGGACCCATCACCAGCAAAGGCAATGCGGTGCAGAGCACGGTGGTGCGCGGCACGGTCCAGCTTTCCGACGTGGGCCGCCAGAGCATCATCCAGTTCTTTCCGGAAACCGATCTCGAAAACAATGCGACCTACCGGGTCCAGGTGCAGTCCGGGCTCACCGACCGCTTCGGCAACCCGACGGATGCCTTCACCTATTACTTCGAGACGGACGCCCCGGAGATCCTGACGCAGCCCGTGATCGACAACTTCAACTCGGGCATATCCGGCTGGTGGGTGCCGCAGCAGAGCGGCAGCACGGCCGGCATCATCACCGAGGCGACCGAGCGGGAGCATGAGACCCGCATTGTGAACTTTGCGAGCGGCAGCACCGGGTCGATGCGCCTGAGCTATGGCTGGGAGGAAGGCGCGCCCGTGCACCTGATCCGCCTGTACCTGGCGCCGACCGCCTCGCAGAACCGCCGCTTCTCGAACGACTATGTCGTCCAGGCCTACATCTACGGCGACGGTTCCGGCAACCGCATCCGGTTCATGCTTCGCGACGGAGACGGGCAGCTGGAGGGCAGCGAGTGGTACACCATCGACTGGATTGGTTGGAAACTGGTGGAATGGGACCTGCAGAACGATCCGGTCGTCGGATGGGTCAACGGCAATGGCGTGCTGACCGGACAGCTGTACACCGACAGCTTCCAGATGACTACGGGTACGGGCCAGTACGCCCGGACCGGCACCATCTACATCGACGACTACCAGATCGTGCAGTACGATCGCGAGCCGACGTCTGCCACCGATCCCGTTGCCGACCTGCCGCAGCAGTACAAACTCGAGCAGAACTATCCCAACCCGTTCAACCCGACCACGCTGATCGGTTACGAACTGCCGGTCAACAGCGACGTGCGGCTTGAGGTGTTCGACATGCTGGGCCGCCGGGTGGCGGTGCTGGTGGACGGCATGGTGGAAGCCGGCAGCCACCAGGTGAGCTTTGACGCCACGCAGCTCTCCAGCGGTGTGTA
>SKNT01000199.1 GCA_007120385.1 Balneolales bacterium | reverse complement strand
TTTGCCGAAGCGGTGGATCACTTTGAAGCGCAGGCCACACTGGATGCTCCGGTGGAGACAAGCGGCCAGCTCAAGACCATTGCCGTTGGCGTCATGAAAATGGCGAATGACCTTCGCTGGATGAACTCCGGACCGAACAGCGGTCTGGGCGAGGTGCAGCTCAAGGCGTTGCAACCCGGGTCATCCATCATGCCGGGCAAAGTGAACCCGGTCATCGAAGAATCGGTGACCATGGTATGCGCCCAGGTAATCGGCAATGATACCACCATCATGATCGGTGGACAGTCCGGCAACTTCGAGTTGAACGTGATGATGCCGGTGGTGGGATACAACCTCAACCAGAGCATCGTGCTTCTGGCCAATGTTGCCCGTAACTTTGCCAATCAGTCGGTTTCCGGAATCATTGTTAAAAAAGACGATATCGCCGACAAAATCGGCAAGAACCCGATCCTTGTAACTGCCCTTAACCCGATCATCGGTTATGACCTGGCTGCGCAGATCGCCAAGAAGGCTTTTGCCGAGAATCGTCCGCTCAAGGAAGTAGCCCTTGAAATGACCGATTTGAGTGCAGAGGAGCTCGACAAGGCGCTGGATCCGATCAAGATGACCCAAGGCGGATTCACCGAGTAACAAAGTCCGTGAAGGTGTCATGTGTTCTGCAGTACGCAGAACCACTATTTTTTGCCATGCCCGGGCAGCCGGCTATAACCGGTTGTCCGGGTATGTTTTTTTCTGGTGGATGCGGTTGGGCGGTGCGAAAAACCGGAACAGCTTCAGAACAGCCAGGCAAGGAAAAGATCGGCAAGGATCAGCAGCCAGACGGCCGGAAGATAGATCAGGGATCCGTACAGGACCTTGCGGGCGTTTTCTTTTGTTCGGGACAGCTGGAAACGGAGTCCGGAATAGAAAAAAACCACCCCGGCGACAATGGTGCCAAGAAGGTATGGCAGCCCGTTCATGTCATAGACGAACAGGGCAATGCTCACGGGAAACAGCAGGATCAGGCACCCTGTCACGGTCAGAGAGGAAATGATCCCTTTTTTGTCGCTTTCCGGGAGCATGCAGAAACCCGCACTGCGGTAGTCCTCGTTGCACAGCCAGGCAATGGCGATCACGTGGGGGACCTGCCACAGGAAAACAATGGCAAACAGGACCCAGGCCACAGGATCGGTCAGTGAACCGGTTGCGGCCACCCATCCACCCACAGGCGGCAGCGCGCCCGGAACGGCGCCGACCATCACATTCACAAAGCTGATCCGTTTCAGCGGAGTGTAAAATGCGAGATAGAGTACCGAGGTCAGCCCGGAAATGATGCCGGTAAGCGGATTCACCAGAAACAGAAGGTAAAGGAACCCCACTGCCATCAGCGTGATGGAAAAAAGCAGGGCATTGCGGGGTTTGATCTTTTGAGCCGGCAGGGGACGCTTGACCGTCCGGATCATCTTTTTGTCCAGATCCCGTTCAATGAACTGGTTGTGGGCAGCTGTGCCGCTTGCGATCAGCAACGTTCCCAAAGCGGCATGAAGGAACTGCACCAGCGAAAAATCCGGGCCGGCAGCCAGCACAAAACCCACGCTCATGCTGACAAGCACCAGTGTGGTGATGCCGGGCTTTGTAAGCTCAAGGTAATCGGATGCAACTGTCCCGATGCTGTTTCGGGCGGCAGTTTGTACGGGGGCAGTGTTCATTGAAAATGGTTGAGGTCCGCTTGCTGCGAACCGGCTTAAAAGAAGTTCCAAAAATAAGAAAAAATGAGCTATTTTTGATCAAAATATTGCAACACCGGCTGGTGGATGCAACCCGGGCTGGCGCTGGCACATTACAGTCCATTGCCCCGTTCCGGCGTGGCAGGCTTGTCGGGGTGCCATCAATACACTCAAGGATATTTCCATGGCTTTGCGTTCCCTGTTCAAAGGATTGACCCTGTTTCAAAAGACGGCTCTTGTTACGATCGCCGTCACGTTCCTGCTGATCTTCATCGGCGGACTGGTGCGTGCTACCGGTGCCGGGCTTGGATGTCCGGACTGGCCGAAGTGTTTCGGTTTGTGGATACCGCCGACAAACGCGGCAGATCTGCCGGAAGCGTATGATCCGGAACAGTTCAATGTATTCAAGACGTGGATGGAGTACGTCAACCGGCTGGTGGGTGTCCTGGTAGGATTTCTCATCCTGCTCACGTTTGTTTTTTCTTTCAGGTATGTGCGACGCATACCCTCCGTATTCATTGGCGCCTCCGCGGCACTGCTCCTGGTCCTTTACCAGGGCTGGCTGGGGGGACAGGTTGTGCAAAGCGGGCTTCAGAGCGGAATGATCACCATCCACATGGTCATTGCGGTTCTGATATTGAATGTGCTTGTATGGACCTGGTTCCACTCGGTAAAAGACCGTATCAGGTATTCCATGAGTGCGCGGGGCCGTCGGAACCTGATCCTCACTCTGGTCGTTCTGTTGATAGTGATCATTGTTCAGGTCATTTTCGGATCCCAGGTGCGGGAGGCCCTTGAGATGGTCAAGGCAGCATATCCCGGTCTCGAACGAAGCCTGTGGATGGAACGTGTTGGAAGTATTGACATGATTCACCGGAGTTTTTCCTGGCTTGTACTTGTGTTTGCGGTGCTCTTTCAGTATCTGGCCCTAAGGCATGGGAGCGGCACGCCGCTGCCGCTGCTCGCCGGACTGACCATGGCCGCTACGCTGCTGCAGATGTTGCTGGGCGCCGCTCTTGTCTACCTTGGCATTCCACCCGCCGCCCAGGTATTTCATCTCTGGATTGCGGCTTTCATGACGGGTGTACCGTTCTTTGCCCTGCTCATTGCGCTTAGGTCCAGACCGGGACCGGCATACCGGGCGTGACATCCATCCATAGTATTTTTCATCCAAAACATCAGCCGATCCAATGACGATCGAGAACATTTCAAACCGTCGCGAACTGGTTTCCAGACTGGAGGCCATAAGCAGGAAAAGCAGGAAGAACGAACCGGTTAATGTCCGGATTTCAGAAGATGGCCGTGACCTCCAGGTCTACCCCCGCTCGGTTCGCCCCCATCCCAAAGGTGGCGTTTTTCTATCCGGGAGATATAACGACCGGGATGCGCTGTTCATCCTGGGCAGGGAAAAACTGCGTGTAATGAAAGAATACAGCGGGGATGTTGTCATAAGCCATTCGGATTTCTCCGTCATGAAGTGCCGCTGGACCCGGGCCGTTTGCCGAAATATTCGTGAAGACTTCCCCCATTTTGCGCCCACTTCCGGACTTGACGGGCGGGTGAGCATCTCTTTTGGCGATGTGCTGGGATATGCCGGAAAGGCCCAGCTGCACGCCTTTGAAGGCAAGGCCAACCTGGCATTCTCCAGGCAATGCATCCATGAGCTTGAAACACTGGATATCCATCCCGAAGATGCCATCGATGCGGTTACCCGCACCATTTTTCAGGAAGGATACGAGGGTGGATACGCCGCTGAAGCGTGTCACCTTACCGCACCGGACCAGGTGCGGACCATGCTGGATGCCGGATATACCCGGTTCTCACTTGAACCATCCGTCCCGCCACTGTTTTCACTGCGCGAGAAACCCAAAAAGCAGCTTCTTGAGTCAGTATTCGAAGTTCCGTGGATCGAACTCAGGGACAAGTTCGAGTTGATGTTCCACCGTTACAAAGGGAACCGGATTGACCTTGGCCCGGTCCGGTTTTCCGATGATGAGGATGAACAGCAGGAATCCATGATCATCATGCCAAACGAGGCGGAAGTGCTTGCGGCCATAGGGATGCTTGGGGGAATCATCGTTCAGGTTGTCGAAATGGAGCGCGTGCTTGCGGAAGAAGGACGCCGGGACGATCTGGTCCTGGAAGTTTCTTTTGCACGATCAGAAGGTGCCTTGACCCCGTTTGAACTCTTTTTTCTTGTGATGGAGCTTCTCCGGCATGATGTCAGGGTGGATTATGTGTCCCCGGGCGAGCTGACGCCCGAACACTGGGCTGTGGCGCGAAGCACACGTCTGGCAGGGCTTTCCGGGCCGCTCCGGCATCTGGATGCCATTCCGCATGAGACATCCGGGCTCAAGTACCACGGTGTGGTTGGGGATATCAGCTATCTGACTGCTTTGCAATGCATGGCTGGCATCGAACCTGATCTGTTCAGGGAAATCTGGACGCTTTCCAGAAACCTGCTCGAACAGGTGCGGGAAAAAACGGGGCTCGATATTCCCGTCCAGAAGATTCCTTCGGAAAGGGATGTTGCCGACGAGGAGCTGGTGGACCTGTTGTCGGCAGAGGGCGCCGATCTGCTGCTGAAGCATACCATGAGCGAGGTTTTTGCCAGAAAAGATGAGCAGGGCAGGAGGTATTTACGGACCGCGGTTTTTGAATTCATCCGGAATCACGAAACGGAGTACACGGAGGCCCTCGTGAGACGCTACCAGGAGTCGGTTGGCAAACGGGCTGGCGGTTAAGCTCCGGTTACCTCAAACTCCTGTTTCCGGTCGCCGGCCATTACACTGTATGCTCCTGTTTCAAGGATGAGGTTTCCATTTTCATCAGGGTAGGCAAGCTGACCGGGGTCGATGACAAACTTGCATGTCGCAGACTCACCGGGCTTCAAAAGGACTCTTTCGAAGTGCTTCAGTTCTTTAACAGGACGCGTTATACGTCCGACATGAGTTGAGGTATACCAAAGAACCGGCTCCGTGCCTTCAACCATGCCGGTATTTGTTACCCTGACGCTTGCTGATATGCTTCCCTTTGCATCCATTGACTGCGCACTGAGCTTCAGGTCAGCGTATTCAAATGTGGTGTAGCTCAATCCGTATCCAAAAGGAAACCGGGAGGTTGTCACGTTGCCCTGCACGAGTTGATTGGCCACAGCCGGATCAAAAAAGTACAGATTGCTCCTTTTGTGATTGTAAGGCAGGAAGTGGTTCGGTTTCATGGGATAGGATACCGGCATCCGGCCACTCGGGTTTACCCTTCCGCTGATGACCTCGGCTATGGCCCGGGCGCCCTCAAACCCCGGGAGTCCGGCATGGATGATGGCCGCGGAATCATCCATGACATCATTGATCAGGCGCGGGCGACCCTGGACCAGCACAAGCACTATGGGGGATCTTGACCGGGAGATTAATTCCAGGTCATCAACCTGCTCCCGGGGCAGCCTCAGATCCGAAATATTCCCGGCAAATTCACAGTAGGGCTCCTCGCCGCCGGCGTAGATCAGCACATCCAGATTGTTCAGTCTGTCAATGAAGGCCTTTCGGGTGGATGCGGTTGCCTCACCATGACGCGGTATATCGGCAGGCTCGAACAGCACAACTTCTGCTTCCGGAAATTCTTCTGCCAGTGCGCTGCAGACGGTGTGCATGCCGTCCGGGTACTGAGACTCCCTGCCGCCCTGCCATGCGATGGTCCAGCCGCCGTTCAGATTTTTTTTGCTGTTGGCAGACGGGCCCAGAACGCCGATTCGGGAAGCTTTCTTGACCGGAAGGATGTTGTGATCGTTTTTCAGCAACACGATGGACTCGCGCGCGGCTTCAAGGGCTTTGTTGCGATTGTCTTCGTTTCCGATTCGGTTAAAACGATCATCGCGGGGATATGGATGCTCGAACAGACCCAGTTCAAACTTGAGTTTCAGGATCCTCCGGACGGATGCATCGATTCGCTCTTCGGTGATGCGGCCCTCTTCCACAAGCTCCAGAAGCGAGGAGTTGAATTTGAGATGGAGCGGGGTCATGCTCATGTCTATGCCGGCCATGACCGCATCAAACGTAGCCTCCTTGAAGTTCTTTGCAGTATAGTGGAAGTTCACCAGCTTGCCGATGTCGTCCCAGTCCGTGATGACCACGCCGTCGAACCCCATTTCTTCCCGCAGCAGTTTTGTCAGGATTTCGTGGGAAGCCAGGACCGGGACACCGTTGATCTCCCCGCTGTTGACCATGATGGTTTTCAGTCCCGCATCAACAGCTTTTTGAAACGCCGGACGGTGGAATTCATGGATATGCTGCATGGATAGCTGGGCCGGTGTTCGATCCCATCCGGAACGCGGATCTGAATAGCCGAGAAAATGCTTACCGGTGGCCGCCTGCCTGCTCGTTGTGCCGTCGTCGTTGTTTTGCAGGCCAAGTACGAACGAAGCCCCCATGACTCCGGCCAGGACGGGGTCCTCCCCGTAGGTCTCCCAAAGCCGTGCCCAGAGCGGATTGACGCCCAGATCGAGTATGGGAGCGAAAATCCAGTGATGCCCAAGGTCAGCAGATTCCAGAGCTGTTACCAGTCCGGCATTGTAAGCGTGTTTTGTGCTGAAACTAGCCGCTATGTTATTATTCTGGGGGAATATTGTTGCTCCCTCCAGATAGCTTGCACCATGAATGTGATCGATGCCGTAAATAATGGGTATCCCCAGGCGCGTTTCCTCCACGGCAATCCGGGTCAATTCATTCATGTACTCATACCAGGTGCGGGGTGGAACCGCCTCTCCATTCAAAAAAGAACCTATGTGATGCTTGCGGATCATTTCCCGTGCCTTTTCGGGATCGAGCGCCACATCCTTCTGTTCCCCGGTCGTGTTGATGACAGTAATATCGAGTTGCGTCATCTGTCCGATCTTCTCATGCAAAGACATGCGCTGCAACAGATCCTCAACGCGCTCCGGGACCGTTAATCCGGAATTTTCATATGGAAGGTCCTTCTCAATTTGCTTCTCTTGCAGCGTATTCTGGTCAGATCGGTATTCAAAGTATTTCATCTGTTTAAAAACTTTGGATTCATATGGTCAGATAGAATGTCCATGACAATTATAATCATGCTCCTGTGTGTCCGGGGTTATGCCCGGTCATGGACATTTCAT
>SKNT01000116.1 GCA_007120385.1 Balneolales bacterium | reverse complement strand
CGGATCTGGATGCCATTGTGACCCCACCAGGACTCGAACCTGGATCTAAAGCTTAGGAGGCTATCGTTCTATCCGCTTGAACTATGGGGTCAGAGAAACTGACAGTAAAGGTAAAGTTTGATTTCCACAAATAAAAAAGCCGGATATTCTATTTTCAATACAGTACCTTTTTTTGTCAATAATCATGGGGCATTCCGGGGAGTGTACGGAAATAGGATCAGAAAACAGAGCAGTGTTTCATCTCCGCAGGCCGCAGGCAGCTTAATTTTGAACGATTTTCATCCGAAACTTATTTGTTTCTAATAGAATCAGCTGCAAGTTTCATCCGCAGGACAGGTTCAATAATGAAAAAATGATACGGAGGTTACCATGGACAAAAATTTGACCGTAACCATTGGCAAGTACCTTTTCGCCATCCCATTCCTTGTATTCGGGTTATTTCATTTAATGGATGCGCAAGGTATGGCCGGTATGGTTCCCGGCTTCATTCCGGGAGGCGTTTTCTGGGTATACCTTACCGGTTTGGCGTTTATCGCCGCATCAGTGAGTATCTTTATCAACAAGAAGGTGGCGCTTGCTATGCAGCTACTGGCACTGATGCTGATAATATTCGTACTCACTATCCATCTTCCAGCAACTATTAATGACATGAGTGCCGCACCGAACCTGCTGAAAGACCTTTCACTGGCGGGCGGGGCGCTTCTGCTCTCGTCGCTTGCCCAGTGAAGTGAATCGCAGCAAGGGTAATACGGTGAATGAAAGCATGATTCGGGCCAGGTGATTCTGCAGCCGTCACTCTTATCATGCAAATTCACGGATTCAGCAACTGATTCCTCAGGAAACGGGCCGCCTCCCGACGCACCACGTCGTGTTCCGGCGATCGGTATGCCGATGTGATCACATGGGCATCGGCATCCGGGAAAGCATGGAAAAGACGTTCTCCGGATGGAGTGCCAAGCTTGTTCTCCATCTCACGGATGGCAGAAATGGAGACGATCTCGTCCCGGTTGTCCTCATCCTTGTAATAGTACCCGGCAAACACCGGTTGTACAATGCGGGCATACAGGGAGTCATTAAGCAGCTGATGCCTCATGGACTGCAGCACGGCAAGTGACTCCAACCGGTAGTGTGTATACCAGTACCGGGCATGCCCGTCATTCTCCGGCTCCGTTCGGAGGTATGGTTCACCCATGATCAATCTTGCCAGCCGCTGCGCCCAGACCCTGTCGAAGAAGCGCGACCCGGGTGTTGCGAAGTCTATAAGCGGTGCGAAGAGCAGAAGCGCATCCACCCGGTCTGGATGCGTCCCTGCCAGATGCAGGGCCAGGACGCCGCCCATGGAATTGCCTGCCAGTATCACCTTGTCCCCAAGCATGTTGCCGATTGCCACGGCGCGACCGGCATCGGCAATAAGGGAATCGGGCTGCATATCGGAGAGCGGATCGGAAGTTCTCAATCCGTGACCGTGAAGCCTGCTTACGTAAAGATGGCACCCGAGATCGCGGGCCAGGCGGACGTGGACCGGCGCCCCTTCGCCGTAACTGGCCGTAAAACCGTGGATATAAACAATGCTGCAGGGGGCTTTCCGGTCGCGGTATTCGGTGTTCCAGATGATACGCGCGTGATTGTCGGGTCGCAGCGGTCCGGATGCCAGTTCTCTCCGGCGGACAGCCTCTTCCGCCGTCTCTACGGTAAAACCGGGATCCGGAATCCCCGATGGCATGGTAACTTCCGGCAAGGGGTCACCCGGGCGGAACAGCCAGAGCAGAAACAGTGCGAGCAGGCCAAAAAGCGTTAAAAAGATTCGGCGAAGCCCGGGGGAGCGGTCATGTCCGCGATCCGTCTCCCCGGAAGGTTCGGGATCCAGGTGATCTTTCCACCGGTATCGATCCGATGAATTTTGCATATCAACAATGATATTTATCGTGAAGACGTTATTTTAACCAAAATGCAAGACATTTGCCCGGCCGGCCGGTTGCTGAAAGGCCGGTTCCCCGGGGCGCTGACCATTCGCAAGAAACACCTGTTCCTGCCATCTGATTCCCGGTAAAACCATACATATTCCTGATTCATGAACGGATTCCGCAACTTCCTATTGGCGCTCCTGCTGCTCACCTTTTTTATCAACGGATCAGGAAATATAACGGCGCAGCCGATCGGTACATGGAGATCGTTTACTTCCCAATCCACGGTTCTGGAACTGCTGAAGGATCCCTCCGGACGCATATGGTCGGCGACGGAGGGCGGCATTTTCATGGTCGAGGACGGGGAGATTGTCCTGAGCCTGACAACCACCGATGGAATGTACCGCATCAATCCCCGCAGCATCTTCTACGACGAAGAACGCGAATTGCTGTGGCTTGGCTACAGTGACGGAATGTTTGAGTCATACAACCCCCGCACCGAACTGTTCCTGCAGTACAGCGATATCGCCAGAGCCACGCGTTTCAGTCCGCGCGGCATCAACCGTATGGTTCTGATGGATGGAGATCTGCTCATTGCAACGGATTTCGGCATGGTGCTTTTCGATCCCGACCGGGAGGTGACGGTTGATACGTGGTCCAACCTGGGTGACTTCCCCAGCGGATCGCGTGTGAACAGCACGATCATCCATGACGGGCAGGTGTTTGCTGCTACGGCGGACGGGGTGGCTGTGTCCGATGCCGGAGCCGGTGATCTTGTGGTTCCGGACAGCTGGACCTCATACGGTCAGGATGCGGGACTGGGAAGCAATGTCATTTCTTTGGTCCTGTTTCAGGATACGCCTCATGCCCTGATGGGAAACACAGTGCTGCGTTTCACCGGTTCGGAATGGGAGCCAGCGGGATTGTTTTCAGGGAACACCATCGATGAACTTTCGGTATCACAGAATGGCGAGTATCTGGCTGCCTGGAATAATTCCCGGATCCTGGTATGGCCGGAGCCGCAGGGCGGTACGCCACCGGAACTGACGGATGGCCTGCCCGTCAATTCGGTCCGGATTGATGATGAAGACGGCCTGCTTCTCGCCGGAAGCACCAACCAGGGCGTCTATGTGCTCAACCTGCAGACAGGTGAGACGTCTGCCCAATACCTGCCGGTCGGGCCGTACATGAACAGCTTCTCCGACCTGACCGTACGCAATGGCATACTGGCATCCGGTTCGAATAACCTGTGGGGGCGGGCCGGGAGAGGAACATCACAGTCCGGTTACTATATCTTCCGGAACGAACAGTGGGAGAACTACAACAACCGTACCCATCCGTTACTGCAGCAAAAGGATTACAACAGCACTTATACATCGGCTTCCGGCTCCGAATATTTCTATTTCGGTTCGTGGGGACGCGGAGTGGCCCAGCACCATATTGAAACCAATGAGATAACCATATGGGATTCGGGAAATTCGGTATTGGACGGGTTCCAGCCGGGCTCCAGCTTCATTGTTGTGAGCGGACTGGCAACGGACCGCCGTGATAATCTGTGGGTGATCAGCCGCGGAAATCCCATCCAGCCTCTTTACCGGTTTGTACCAGATACGGAAGAATGGACGGCCTACTCCCGGATGCAGGGAGTGCCTCAGACAGACCTGTACGAGTCGGTGTTTGTGGATTCACAGGACCAGCTCTGGATACCGATGCAAAATGACCGAAACGAGGGTCGCGGCATGGTTGTGAAGCGGCTGGGTGCCAACGGACAGGCGGAGGGGGTCATTCTCAGGGATGAAGCGGGCCGGGGCAACCTGCCGCATCCAAAGGTGAACGAAGTGGTGCAGGACCGCCGGGGCGAGGTTTGGATAGGAACCCAGCGCGGGCTGGCGCGTTTCCCGTTCCCTCAGCGTGTAATTGACGGCAGTTCGGCCGACCGTCAGGCGAGTTTTTTGATCAATGCCGATGAAATGGCTGATACACCCTTCCTGCTAAGAACGTCCAACATAACCAGCATAGCCGTCAATTCGGCAAACCAGAAATGGGTCGGCACGGATGGAGAGGGCATCTGGCTGATTGATGAAGAGGGCGGCCGACACCGCGCCATACGCAATTTCACTACAGAAAACAGCCCGCTCATCTCAAACAGTGTCACATCGGTGGCATATGATGATGTCACCGGACAGGTTTTCATCGCAACAGACCTTGGCATGGTCAGTTACACCGATGTGGTCAGGGGAAGTGTGGCGGATATGGATGATCTGTTCATCTACCCCAATCCGTTTTCCTACAGGAAAGAGGACCGGGAGCGCATAGTCATTGACGGACTGTCGGCCCAGACAACGATCCGCATCCTCACGGTGGATGGAAGACTGGTGCGGCGGCTTGAGACACGCGGCGGACGGGTGGAATGGGATGTGCGCGACTTCAAGGGTGACCGGGTTTCAACCGGAGTTTACGTTGTTGTGGCGGCGGACAGCCAGAATGATCAGCGCGGGGTCGGGAAGGTAGTTGTGGTGCGCTGACAGGTACGCTTTACAGAGGACGACGGACGGTGGGAATGCCATGTCCCTGTAAGAATGGAAATTGCGAAAGCAAAAAAAAGTCCGGCCGGATTTCAGTAAATCCAGCCGGACCGAGTTGAGTACCTGGCCGTTCGATATCAGCAGATGCCGGTTATCTTGACATTTGCGGGCGCTGCGGGAACGGATGCAGCGGAATCGATTCGGCGCGGCGGTCGGCGCGGCAGCCGCGTCCATCCGGGTCGCCATCCGGTCCGCATTGTGATACGGGTACCTTGCCAAGACCGCGTGATTCGATACGGTCTTCGGAAATGCCGTTTTCGCGATAGAAGGTTACCACGGCATTGGCACGGCGCTGGCTGAGGCGCAGGTTGTACTGATCACCGCCAACATGGTCGGTGTAGGCATCCACGCGGATCCTGTAGTTGGGACCTTGCTTCAGGAATTCCACATTTTCACTCAGGCGGCGTGCGGCGCGGGCATCGATGTGGGAACGGTCAAAGTCGAAATTGATGGTCTGGAGCGATTCGATGAAGACAGGGTCGGTGGGATCCAGGGGGTCGGTGCCCATTTCGATCTCCTGTCCGTCAGTGAATCCGTCACCGTCGGTGTCCGGGTTGTTAGGATCGGTGCCGTAGACATAGATTTCGTCATAATCGGACAGTCCGTCGCCGTCACTGTCAGGATTGAGCGGATCCGTACGATAGATCAGCACTTCGTCGCCGTCAGAGAGGCCGTCGCCGTCCGTGTCGGGGTTGAGCGGGTCCGTACCATAGACCAGCACCTCGTCTCCGTCAGAGAGGCCGTCGCCGTCCGTGTCGGCAACAAGCGGATCGGTGCCGTATTCGTAGTATTCCTGACCGTCGGTGAGACCGTCACCGTCAGTGTCAGGGTTGAAAGGGTCCGTGCCGATCTGCAATTCGATATGATCGGGAATACCGTCACCGTCGGAATCCAGTGTGGGATCATCCACAAGTTCTTCCGTGGACCGGCATCCGCCGAGCATCATCGCGGCACCGAAAAGTAATAGTAGGGCAAATGTGGCAAAATTTGGAAGTTTCACAGAATTTCTCCGGTAAGTATTTCAGTTAATATGGAATGTGGACTTGCCCGTCCGGGGTTGACGCAAAGTGGTTGTACTTCAAAAAGAAATTGAAAATTGCGTTAAAAGTAAATATAACAAAATTCCGGGCCGATGTGTGTATGCAAGGGGGGGCGGACAAAAATATAATTTCACGGCCGTTTATTGCAAGGCCGTTTCAGATTTGTTATATTTGGCGTCTATCAAAATTATTCTTTTGATTGTTCTTTTGTTGTTGAACGGGGCTATAGCTCAGCTGGCTAGAGCGCTTGCATGGCATGCAAGAGGTCCGGGGTTCGAATCCCCGTAGCTCCACTTTGAGGAAACGGGCTCATGCGGAATAATCGATGGGCCTTTTTCGTTAGATTATGGGGTAAGTCCTGCACGACCAGCTCCCTCCCAACTCCGTCAGGACCGGAAGGTAGCAGCGGCCGGAGGTTGTAGCGGTGCGATGCAGATCGCTTACCCCATTTTTTTTCTTCCCCCCGCTCACGGGATATCCGTCTACTTCACCGATTCGGCAATGTCCGCCGCGATCTTCTCCGCGTGCACCCGGGCATTTTCAATGAACCACTTGCTCGTATTGAGCCCGCCGCACACCACGCCGGCCAGGTAAACGCCCGGCACATTGCTTTCGTGGGTCTGGTCATTAATGACCGGGATACGCTCTTCACCTTCAAAGCCGATCCCTATTCGTTCAAGCAGGCTGAAATCCGGTTCGTAGCCCGTCATGGCCATCACGAAATCATTCTCCAAGGTGCGGATGCCGTCCGGGGTCCGGATCACAACTTCCTTCTCGCGGATCTCGACCACCTCCGAATTGAAAAAGGCCCGGATGGCTCCCTCACGGATCCGGTTTTCGATATCCGGTTTGACCCAGTACTTGACCGATTCCTTGATGTGCGGTTCACGTACGACCATGGTCACTTCCGATCCGCACCGGTAGGATTCCAGGGCCACATCCACCGCCGAATTTCCGGCTCCAACCACCAGCACCTTCATGAAGGCATAGGGGTGGGGCTCGTCGTAGTAGTGTTTTACATTGGGGAGGTCCTCGCCCGGGACGTTCATGCGGTGGGGAAGTCCGTAAAAACCGCTGGACAGGATCACTTTTTCGCACTGGTAAGTTCCCTTGCCGGTTGAGACGGTGAAATTGCCGTCTTCGCCGCGCACATCCCGGACCTCTTCATAGAGTTGCAGCGGCAGCCCGTAGCTCTCAGCCACGCGCCGGTAGTATTCCAGCGCCTCGCGGCGGGTGGGTTTCACGCCATGGGAAATAAATGGCACACCACCGATCTCCAGCCGGTCGGAGGTGGAGAAGAAGATCATGTT
>SKNT01000041.1 GCA_007120385.1 Balneolales bacterium | reverse complement strand
GGGTCCGGGCGGACGGGTACATGGAGTTCGGGCTCATAAAGTGAGAGAATTCGAAGGTGATGAGCTTGTCCACCCCGGACTCCAGCGCCGTCTCCATTTTGTAACGCAACTTGGGCCAGGCAATGGGCGGGAATTTGATGGGCATGTCGCGGTCGAAGGATTCGACGTTGCTCCAGCTCTGCAGTCCGTGCCGTGCCGCCAGTTCGCCGTTGACGCGCAGGTAGTCGCCGAGTTCGTGCAGGTCCACCTGTCCGTCCTGGAACGCCACGATATCCACAATACCCTCAAGGCGCGCAAACACCTGGCTCCATTCATCGACGTGTTTGTCCAGCGAAATAGACTCCCCCCCGAACTGTTTGACACCCTTGACATAGGGCGAAATGAACACGGGCAGGTCGCGCAACCCTTTCAGGTGTCCGGAGAGCTGCTCGTAGACCTTCATCATGCCGTCGTCGAAGGTGTTGATCTCATGGGAGATGTACCAGCCCCGGAACGCCTTGCGGTCGCCGTAGCGCGCGACCACCTCGTCGCAGAAGGCGCGGTTGATGTCGGTTTCCTTCTGGTACTGGCCGTTGATCCAGTGGGTGCCGGAGTCGTAGGTCCCGAAGAAGAAATCCATGCCGCAGCGCTCGGCTTCGGTCAGGAACAGATCCACCAGATCGGTGTAGACCGGCAGGGTGTCCATCTCCTTTTTGAGGATGCGGGATTCGAACGTGGCCTGCTTGCGGTACCCGGCGCGGATGAGGATCACAGTGTCGATGCCGACAGACTTCATCACGTCGAAGTCGCGCGACCATTCGCGTTTGCCCCAGTTTTGCGCGGGGATGTCATGTGTGATTTCATCGAGGAAAGTCCCTGTGATCGCTTTCTTCATAATCTCCTGTTTTTGTTGCACAAATAATATCACTGGCTTCGCGGGCCGGCTGACGGATCCGCGACCGGGTCCATGACCGGTCATGGACATTCCATCCGCTTCCCAATATCGCACATCCCCGGTTTCTTTCAAAGAATGGCACTGCCGCCGTGCGTCCCCTTCGGCTTGCTATTGAGGACCTGTCCTCGTAATTTTCTTTGTTTTAAAATCACAGGGACATATCACGCCAATTGTTATTATTACAAATTCTTATGCTTGAATTATTAGCCAACAAAGAGCTGCAGCAATACGAAAAAATCCCTACCCGGGTCTTTGCCGATTCCACCGAACCCTCAAAGATTGTTGCCGCCGAGATCGCCGAACTGATCCGGTCCCGTCAGGAAGACGGGCGGCAGGCAGTGCTTGGCTTGTCCATCGGCCCGTCCACCAAACAGGTCTACAAGGAGCTGGTCCGCTTGCACAAAAAGGAAGGCCTGAGCTTTGCCAATGTGATCACTTTTAATTTGCAGGAATACTACCCGATAGATCCGAAGCAGATCCAAAGCTACACCCGGTCGATGAATGAGAACTTTTTCAGTCAGGTGGATATCAAAAAGGAGAATATCCACATCCCGAACGGCACCCTCGACCGCGACGATGTATATGAATATTGCCAGGAGTACGAACGCAAGATTCAGGAGTCTGGCGGCCTCGACATACAGCTTGTCGGAATCGGACGCACCGGCCATGTCGGCTACAACGAACCCGGGTCATCCCGTGAATCGCGCACCCGCCTGGTGACTCTCGACAAAGTGACCCGGATTGACGCGGCCAGCATCTTTTTCGAGGAAAAGAATGTCCCCCGCAACGGGATCACGATGGGTATCGGCACTCTTCTGGAAGCCCGCAAAGTGTTTGTGCTGGCGTTTGGCGCCGGCAAGGCCCCGATCATCCGCCGCACGGTGGAAGGCGAGGTCGCCGAAACAGTACCCGCATCCTTCCTGCAGGATCATCCCAACACCACCTTCTACCTTGACAAGGCCGCCAGCAGCGAGCTGACCCGGTTCCGCAACCCCTGGCTGGTCGGTTCGGTTGAGTGGGACGACCGCATGATGCGCTCCGGAGTGGTCTGGCTCTGCCAGAAAGTGGACAAGCCCATCCTCAAACTCACTGACGAGGATTATACTGAAAACGGCCTGGGCGAACTGGTGACCGAACGCGGTCCGGCATACAACATCAATATCAAGATTTTCAACGAAATTCAGCATACCATCACCGGGTGGCCCGGCGGCAAGCCCAACGCCGACGACAGCAACCGGCCGGAGCGCGCCGAGCCGTTTCCCAAGCGGGTGGTGCTTTTCAGTCCGCATCCCGACGATGACGTGATCTCCATGGGCGGGACGTTCCTGCGGCTGATCGACCAGGGTCACGAGGTGCATGTGGCCTACCAGACCTCCGGCAATATTGCCGTGCTGGATGAGGACGCCGTGCGTTTTGCCGATTTTGTGCGTGTCTATGCCAAGGAGTTCGACCTCAAGGGTGAGGAAGCCGAGAAAATTTTCCGCAAGATCCAGAAGTTCCTGAGAACCAAGAAGCCGGGGGATGTGGACATTCCCGAACTTCGCCAGATCAAGGGACTGGTGCGCCAGGCCGAGGCCCGCGCCGCCGCTCATTTCTGCGGACTGCCAGACGAGCAGATCCATTTCATGAACATGCCGTTCTACGAGACGGGCCTGGTCGAGAAAATGCCGTTGGGCGAAGAGGATGTGCGCATCACCAAGGAACTGCTTGACAAGGTACGTCCGCATCAGGTTTATGCCGCCGGCGACCTGGCCGATCCGCACGGGACGCACAAGGTGTGCCTGGACGCGGTAATGGAAGCGGTCCGGCGCTCGCTGGACGAAAAATGGTACCGCGACTGCTACATCTGGCTGTATCGCGGCGCGTGGCACGAATGGGACATCGACCAGATCGAGATGGCCGTGCCTATCAGTCCGGATGAGCTGCACCGCAAGCGCCGGGCCATCTTCAAGCACCAGTCGCAGAAAGACAACGTGGCCTTCCCGGGAAGCGACAAACGCGAATTCTGGCAGCGCGCCGAGGACCGCAACCGCGGCACCGCCGAACTCTACGACAACTTGGGCATGGCCGAATACGAGGCCATCGAGGCATTTGTGCGCTGGATACCCGGGGAGAAGGAGATTATCTGATCGCCATTTCCTCTTGAAGCGGTTCGGGGCTGCATGTCACCGGGAGGCCATTTCCTCCAGGAACCTGTTCAGGGCGCGGCCCCTGTGGCTGATCCTGTTTTTAAGTGCCGCATCCATTTCCGCAAACGTTTCCACGTGGCCGTCCGGCACAAAGAGCGGATCGTAGCCGAAGCCACCGGTACCGCGTTCTTCGGTGAGGATGCAGCCCTCGCAGACACCATCAAATCGTCGGATCTGCAGATTTCGACCCGGTTCTGCATATATGAGCACGGTACGGAAACGGGCGGTGCGCTTTCCGGGATCAATGACACCGGCCAGCTCCTCCAGCAGTTTCCTGCGGTTTTGTTCGGCGCCGGCACCGGGACCGGCATATCGTGCCGAGAGCACTCCCGGCCGTCCGGACAGGGCATCCACCTCCAGGCCGGTGTCGTCGGCAAGGGATGGGAGTCCGGTCGTTTCAAATGCAAAACGCGCCTTGATCTCCGCGTTTTCATCGAGCGTGGTCCCGTATTCTTCGATGTCGATGTCGTCGGTGAAGTCGGAGAGGGGACGTACCTCCCATCCGCGCCCATCCAGCAGCTCGTTCAACTCCCGGACCTTGGCAGGATTGCCCGTGGCAAGCACCAGCGTCCTCGCCCCCGGCTTACGGTGCGGCGTGCTGCTTTCAAAAGTTGGATCTTTGCTGGCAGCCATCGGGGGTCAGGATCTCGGCGGAATCACACTCAGTTTTCGGAAACCGTCGTACCGGCGGTCGATATCGAACCGGCTGATCTCCGCCAGGCGCTGCGTGCCAAATTTCTCGACGCAGAAACTGGCCATCACCGATCCGTAGATCACGGCTCGTCTGAGGTTTTCTTCATCGACACGGTCACTATAGGAAAGCCAGCCGGCAAAACCTCCCATGAACGAATCGCCTGCACCGGTCGGATCCACAATGTCTGAAAGCGGATAGGCTGGTGCTGAAAAAACGGCATTGTCGGAGTAGAGATGGGCTCCGTGTTCGCCCTTTTTAATAATCAGGTATTTCGGGCCCATGGCGCGGATCATCGCGGCGCATTTGACCAGATTGGTCTCACCGGTGAGTTCTCGCGCCTCCTCGTCGTTGATGATGAGCACATCCACCCGTGCGATGGTCTTATCGAGTTCCTCACGGGCGCCACTGATCCAGAAATTCATGGTGTCGCAGATGGTCAGCTTGTGCTGGGTGACCTGATCCAGTACACGCTGCTGCAGCGTCGGGGCGATGTTGCCCAGGCAGACGATCCGGCTGCCCTTGTAGACCTCCGGGATGACCGGATTGAAATGCTCGAACACGTTGAGCTGGGTGTCCAGCGTATCGCGCGAGTTCATGTCATCGTGGTAACGCCCCTTCCAGAAGAAAGTGCGATGGTCTTCATCGATGCGAAACCCTTCCAGGTCGATGCCTCGATCCTTCAGGAAACGGTGGTCGCGCTCTTCAAAGTCGTATCCGACCGTGCCGACCAGGCGCACCGGATTGGTGAAAAACCGGGATGTCACCGCGATGTAGGTTGCGGACCCTCCCAGGGTTCTTTCCACTTTGCCGGCCGGTGCTTCTATGCCGTCGTATGCTACAGATCCTACTACTAATACACTCATTAAAAAAAGATTTGAACTATTTGATTATAACCCGAACAAGATACAAATTTTAGCGTACATCGAGTAACCCGCTTTTCATCCAAAAAACTCATGCGACGCCCAAAATACATCATTTTCGACTACACGAAGATCGACAGCATCATCCACAACCGGCTGCGCCTTTCGATGCTGTCGTCCATCGCCTATTCCGAGGAGATCGATTTTTCAACGCTGAAAAACACGGTCAAAGCGACCGACGGCAATCTGGGCAAGCAGATTCAGATTCTGGAGGAATCGGGGTATATTGTCAGCAGGACCGACACCAGCGGCAAACGTCCACAAAAAATGGTGGCGCTGACCAACAAGGGGCGCAACGCCCTGGTTCGTTACAAAAAGCACGTAATGACCCTGCTTCAGTTCCAGGATTCCATATAATCCAAGCATAATCATGGCCGACAACCGTTTCCCGAAATCTTTCGTTTCCTACTGCAACCGGGTGATCCGGGAGCGGCTGCCCGGCGTACACGCCCAGAGGAAGATGGCCCCGGTTCCGGACCGGCGTCCGGGCATGGACGATCTGGAAGGCCTGAACACGCGGGACAGCGCCGTGCTCATCCTCTTTTCACTTCAGGATCCCCAAGCCATCCTGTACACCGTTCGCAACGAAGAACTGCCGTATCATGGCGGACAGATCAGTTTTCCGGGTGGACGACAGGAGCTGGGCGAGACGCCCATCCAGACCGCGCAGCGCGAAACCGCCGAGGAAGTGGGCATCGGGCCGGATCAGTACGAGATTGTTGGATGCCTGAGTCCCCTCTATGTGCCGCCCTCGCGCTTCATCATCCACCCCTGGCTGGCATTCTGTGAGGACCGTCCCGCCATTGCCATGCAGACCTCCGAGGTCAGCGAGGCGTTCTGGGTGCCGCTGGAAGACCTGACGGACCCGAAAAAAATCAAGACCCGTGATCTGGAATATGGCGGCGAGCGGCTCAGTTACCCATTTTGGGATGTGCACAAGGTGCCCCTTTGGGGAGCCACGGCCATGATTACCTCGGAGATCCTGGCACTCTATCAGGAATTCATGGATAAGTATATCGGCTGAATTATCCGTACCTTGCATGCAGAAGCAATAACCGGAGTTTGGCAAGGCAATCCAGGTGAGAATGGCTCAAAAAATCATCACAACGCGGGACGGATCCCGTTCGGTTTTCTCCGACCGTTTCCAGCAACATTATCACAATATTGCCGGTGCCCTGACCGAAAGCCGCAATGTTTTTTTTGACAATACGGGCCTCTCCCGTGCCCTGGCCGCACATCAGGAAATCACTCTCGTGGAAGTGGGTTTCGGCACCGGACTGCATGTGGCCCTGCTGGAATGCTTGCGCAAGCGCACCGGGTCTCGTTCACAGGTCCATTACTACAGCGTAGAGAAATATCCGCTGGAGGGGGATGTGATTCGCGACATGAAATTCGGTGGTATTTGTCCCGGCATGGACAAGATAGTGGGGCAAATCGCCGATGAGCTGCATGGCGCCCGTGATGGCAACAGCATCTGCTATACCATCACAGGTGATCAGCATCCGGAGGATGAAGAAAGCCCGGCAGCTAACCCGCCGCCGCAAGGGTTGCCTTATACGCGCATCGAGGTGTGCCGCAGTGATTTCCACGACTGGGACTTGTCCGTGCTGAACCGGAAGGCTGATTTCATCCTGCACGATGCGTTTTCGCCGGATACCAATCCCGATCTGTGGACCGTGGCGACGTTCCGTAAATTGATGCAGGCTGCCGGTCCGAATGCCGTGCTGGGCACCTACTGCTCGGCCACCCGGGCCCGGGCCGCCATGCTGCTGGCCGGTTGGCATGTGGGACGCGTGCCGGGTCCGCCCGGAAAACGGGAAGTCACCGTGGCCTCGCCAGATGAGAACATGCTTGCGGCTTTCAAACGGGTAAATGAGGAGCTGCTAATGGACCGGTTCCGCGAGGAACTTTAACCTCACCCTCTCGCAGCGTCAGCTTATCTGCTCGGCAGCTTTTCCAGCAACTTTCCGAGGAATTTCCGGCCATAGACCCGCCGGATGTGCGCCATGTCAGCCACCACCACCAGCTGTTCGCGGCTGCGCGAAAAGGCGACGTTCAGCAGGCGCGGGACCGAGAGCCCGTTCTTGGCCTCGTCGAACGGCCGCACCGAATAGTGCTGCACCGAACCGCCGCGCGCCTCGCCGCTCATGACCGTATCCAGGATGAT
>SKNT01000145.1 GCA_007120385.1 Balneolales bacterium | reverse complement strand
TCCCTGAACTATACCGTCAAGTTCGTGGCCCCGACCCTGCTGGCCACCCTCATCCTCACCGAACCGGTATTCGCCACCATACTCGCCTGGCTCTTTTTCGGGGAAATCCCGCCGTGGCTTACCTTCCCCGCCATGGCGGTCATCATTACCGGCGTGGTGCTTACATGGTCCGGACGGAAAATAAAACAAGAGGCTTAGCCCTATCCACCCGAAAACCGAAAGTTTGACTCTTGAAAGGGCTTTTCCGGGCTCAGAAAGAGGCTGTTTTCATTAAGAAACTCTAACGTATTAAGTGCAACAAAAACAGATTTTATCCGTATCTTTTAGGTAATAAAAAAACAAACAAAATCAGGCTTTTTTTTGTTTTAGGATTCACAAGAGCAACACGAGAAAAAACAGAACTCAACGAAGCTACATGATACGAAAGGGGCATCAAAAAAACCTGATGCGGATGTCCCGACCCTATGAAATCGGCAACGATACATATCACTTCCGGAATCCTGTGCCTGCTGCTTCTTGCTTTCCTTTCAGCAGGCATGAGCGGATGCCAAAAACAGGACGAACAGCAAGCCGTCAGCTATCCAGATCCCGTTGAATTCGATTTCGATCAGATCAAGGAGCGCGGCACCATCCGCATGCTGACCCGTTACAATTCAAGTTCCTATTTCCTGCACCGTGGCATGGACCGCGGGTTTGAGTTCGAACTGGTTTCCCGTTTTGCCGAGGAGAACGGGCTTAAGGTAGAAGTGGTGCTGCTGGGTATTGATGATGATCCCATAACCATGCTGAACCGTGGCGAGGGTGATCTTATTGCCAGCAACTACGCCATTACGCAGGACCGCATCCCGTATATCGGTTTTTCGAATCCCTACAATTTTGTGAATCAGGTGCTGGTGCTGCCCGCGGACCAGCCGCCGGTTGCAGAGTTGTCCGATCTGGAAGGGATGACCATCAGCGTTAGACAGAGCAGTTCCTACTACACCACACTTCAGCAGCTGCGCGAGCAGGGCTACAACATCCATATCGCTATCGTAAGCGAGGACTGGAACACGGAAGCCCTGATCCACGAGGTGGCCGAAGGACGCATTCAGGCGACTGTGGCCGATGACAACCTCTTCCGCGTCGCCTCCAATTATATCGACGGTGTGAATGAGGGCTTCGTCCTCGCCGAGCAGGATACCGTGGCCTGGGGCGTTCGCCAAAATGCACCGCAGCTCAAGGAGAAAATGGACGATTTCCTGGCCGGACATTTCCGCATCCGGGAATCTGACGGACGGGTGCTGCGATCGGCCTTCCTGAATGTGCTTCGCCGCCGATATTTCGAGGATGAGCGCCAGGCAAACCGATTCCGTGACCGGTCATTCGACATGGTCTATACCGGATACATCTCACCATACGACGACATGGTGCGGGACATCGCACAGGAAGCCGGCATCGACTGGAAGCTGGTGCTTGCCGTCATGGCCCAGGAGTCTCATTTCAACCCGAATGCCCGCAGTTGGGCCGGTGCGGTCGGTCTCATGCAGATCATCCCCCGTTTCTCCCGGGTTGAGGACGAGGCACTGCTGTACGATCCCGAGATCAACATCCGCGAGGGCGTGCGCTACCTGCAGAAGCATCTGAACCGATATACACATCTGGACTCCCTCAACCGCTATTCGATGGCCCTGGCAAACTACAATGTGGGCATGGGACATATCGCCGACGCCCGTCATCTGGCCGCCCAGCTTGGCAACGATCCGGACGAGTGGGAGTATGTGGCCGACGCCCTGCTCCGCCTGATGCACCACAAATACTACCAGCATGCCCGGTACGGCTTCAAGAGAGGCGTAGAGACGGTCAACTACGTTGAGGATATCATGGACCGCTACCGGCGTTATCACGCCATTGCCGAATTGGCCGTGCATTTTCGTGATCGCAGCCTGGATGATGCCGTTTCGAGCCGATGAGGCCTGTCCTGGTCCACTGGACCCGTCCTGAATCAATGAGTCTGCCCTGGTCCACTGAGTTTTCCCTGAACCAGTGAGCATGCCCTGACCCGCTGAGCTGTCCTAAACGACTTTGCAGACAATCAGCGTGAGGTCGTCTGTGAACCGGTTGTCGCAGAAAGCGGTGACGTCAGATATGATGCCCTCCATGATCTCCCCGGGATGCTGTTCCATCCGCTTCTGGACACAGGCAATGAGCCGATGCTCATCGAACTCCTCTTCGCCATTCATGGCTTCGGTAACCCCGTCGGTGTACATCACGACCACATCGCCCTTCTGAAGCGGCACGGTCTGCTCTTTGTAGGGCATCATGGTCGGCAGGGCTCCCAGCAGTACCCCGCCTTCCGACAGCAGCTGCGGCTCGCTCCCCTTGCGCAACAATATGGGTGGATTGTGACCCGCGTTGACATACCGAAGGGTCCTGGTTTCGTGGTGGAACCGGCCCCAGAAAAAGCTGATGAACTTGTCGCTCGGCGTGTTCTGAAAGATCAGCGAGTTGATCTGGCCGGTCGCATCCACCAGACCGATATCAAACGGCTGCAGAATATGCAGCACCGACTGCAGATTGGCCATCAGCAGCGAGGCGGGCACCCCTTTGCCGGTCACATCGGCGATGGCCATGGTCAGGTTATGGTTGCCGTCGCGGATCAGGTCGTAATAGTCGCCTCCCACCTGGTATGAAGGGATGTTCGTTGCGGCGAGTTGCAGATTGGGGATCTCCGGCGTCTTATCGGGAAGCAGCCGCTGCTGTATTGACCGGGCGATGGACAGCTCCTCCTCCATCCGCTCCTTTTCGATCTGGTCTTCCAGCAGATAGGTTTTCTGAATGGACATGAGGGCCAGATTGCCCAGGGAAATCAGGAAATTGAGATCGGTTTGCTCAAACTCCACGCCGTTGGCGCGCTTGCCAAGCCCGATCACGGCCGGCTCCTGTCCCTCATTGTTCAGCTTGAGAATCAGGTGAATCTGAGCCTGTTCCAGAAACGGCTGTTTCCGGCGGAGATCATCATCCACCATCACAATATTGCGATCCAATTCAAAAAGGGTGCGCATCTGATCGCGGGTGAGCTCCAGGCCCAGCCCATTCTGGCTCTCGATACGCGGCTCGCCATGGCGATGGGTGATCAGGAAAAAACGCCGGACGAACAGCTGTCCGAGCAGGGTGAACTTGAAGATGCGCTTGATCTCGTCGCGGTCAATAGAGGCGTTGAACGATTTGCTGAGGTCGAACAGGGTAAACAGCTCCTGGATCTTGTAGTCAAGCTTGCGGTTGGCGGTTTTCAGCTCGCTGACCAGTTCGGAGTTGGATATGGCGATGGCGGACATGAACACCAGGCTTTCCAGCACCTCGATATCCTCGGAGGTGACCGCACTCTGATCCATTTTCGGGCCCAGAGCCAGAAATCCGAAGTGGCGTTCGCTGTTGCGGATGGCGATGAGCAGTTCAAAACCGTACTTGCAGACATGATCCAGCTCCGGATGCTCGGAGCACAGCGCGGTGGCCTGTTTGCGGAAAAGGTCGCGCCGGATGGTCACTTCCTCCGGCAGGCCGTGGCGGCCCTTGGAGGTGCGGACCGTGTGGCTGTTTTTTTTCGGATGAAACCAGAGAATGGCTGCCCGGTTCACCATCAGCTTGCCCATGGATATGAGCAGCAGGTTGTTCAGGATGAAATCGATATCGTGCGATTCGATGAGCAGACGGCTGGTGTCGAGAAGCGTCCGCAATCCGAACCGGCTTTTCCTTTCATCGTCGGAAACATTCGATAGAGGCACGGCGTGTTCAGCGTTTTTTGGTCATCCGGATTTCGTTGCGAGATTTCCGGTTCAGGTACTCCACATGGTCCATCAATTTACGGATCAGAAGGATACCGTAGCCACTCCTATTTTTTCTGGAGAGCTGCTCTTCCAGGGTGGGCACCTGATAGCTGTCCGGATCGAACGGTTTGCCCTCATCGATGATGGTGACCAGCATTTCGTTGCCTTTCATGGCCAGCTGGATGTGGATCGGCTTGCCTTTTTTCCACTGGTAGGCGTGCTTGATGATGTTGGTGCAGGCCTCGTCCACGCACAAGGTGATATCGCTGATATCCGCTTCGCCAAAGCCGAATTTCCTGGCATGATCCGCCACAAACCGGCGGATTTTTTCCAGTTCTTCGGTAGACGCGCTGATGCGCAGAGTATGTTCCTTAATGGATGGCAAAGCGGTGATCTGACGGGTTGGTTGTTATTCGTAAATATTACTTGAAACGGGTAAGTGCTTCTTCTTCATTGTCCACGATGTCGTATAGTGTCGGGAATCCCAACAGGTCGAATACATTGAATACTTTGGGTTTGAGGTTCGCAATCTTGATATCGCCGTTTTGCGAGCGGATATCTTCGATATAGGCCATGAAAACCCCGAGTCCCGCACTGGAGATGTACTCCAGGCCGGATCCGTTTACAACAATGTGTACGTATTTTTTTTCAATAAGTTGTTTCAGCTCGTTCTCGAGAATGGGCGCTGTGTGCGCATCCAGCTCGCCATAGATATCCAGGATGGTTACCTCTGACTGGGTCCGTTTTCGGATCTCGAATTTGCTCATAATAGGTGATTTCCTCGATTTGGAACCGGTTTTGAAGTGCATGTTATGCATCAAGGTACAAAAAAACGGCGACAGACTTCACCTCGGTTCGATTTCCTGTTTACGCAATAGTAAAGGAAAAGTTGCAATGAAATCCAATATCGCAATCAAAATGGGGGGACGGGCTTGTCCGGCGGGACGGGGATCGGAACCTGGAGCCAGATCGCATTGGGACAAAAAAAATAGGGCGACACACGTATCAGGTGTATCGCCCTAAACTATTCATCAAGAGAGACGCTACTTGAGCGCACATGAAATATAATACTATTTCACATTAATGCAAACTTTTTTCTAATTAAAATTTAATACTTATGTAAATGAACAGGGGCCAAAGCGGTTCACATGCAAAAAAACAAAAAAGTGGGATTTGCGGGCTGCCAGTCGGGATCCCGGCTGACGGGCCGGGAGCGACCCAACCGGATGTGGGTGAGGTTGTGACCGGTTTTTTGTATCATGACCATAACCCATGCGAATAACGAACTTTAAGAGATCATGCAAAATCCATCGAGATATCGAAAATCCATTATCCGTGACTTGTATCTGAGTTGCCTTCTGCCAGTTTTGGTGGCCGGGATGTTGCTATCGGCCGTCCCGGTTTCAGCAGGGACCGGCATATCGGAAGAGGAGGTCATTACACATCTGCGGGAGCATGGACTGCATCTGGACGGACCGCAGGATCTTGGTCCGCTCCTGGAGCGGGCAGGCCGGCACCGGTTGGTGCTGCTGGGCGAAGCCTCGCATGGCACATCGGAGTACTATACCTGGCGGGCCGAGATCAGCCGGCAATTGATCGAGGAACATGGATTCGACTTCATCATTGTGGAAGGGGACTGGCCGCTGGCCTTCCGTGTCAACAGGCATGTAAAGCACTTGAAGGAAGAGCCCGCATCCACCCGGGAAGTAATGCGCCATTTTTCGAGATGGCCGCAATGGATGTGGGGCAATGATGAGGTGAAGGAGCTGATCAGCTGGATGCATGAATTCAACGCAGACCGGCCGGCGCATCAGCGAGCCGGTTTTTACGGGATGGATATTTACGCCCATGAGGAGGGAATTGCCGATGTGGTGGCGTTCCTGGAGGAGCACGATCCGTCCGCAGCACGCATGGCCCGCAATAATTACGGCTGTTTCACGCGGCATCGCGACATGCAGGCCTATTTGCAGATGGTGCACCAGACCCGCCAGCATTGCGGGGACGATATCGAAGCGGTGCACCGGCACATGGAAGAGAACCGGGCGGCGTTTATGTCAGCCGATTCGGTGCGGTTTGTGAACACCTTGCAGGCGTCGCGCATGGTGATTTACGCCGAGCGGCACATCCGGGGGAATCTGACGCGCGGACCTCACTCCTGGAATCACCGTGTCGAGCATTTTTACGATGCCGCCCGATACCTGCTGGAGCAGTACGGCGAAGATGCCCGCGGCATTGTCTGGGCGCATAACACACACATCGGGGATGCACGGGCCACCGACATGCGCAATTCCGGCATGAAAAATATCGGCCAGATCGCCAGGGAGGAGATGGGTGAGGATCAGGTCTATGCCGTCGGTTTCGGGACCTACCGGGGGGATGTACTGGCCGCCCGGCAGTGGGAGGGCTCCATGGAGCGCATGCAGGTTCCCGCGGCGGTGTCAGGCAGTTATGAATACCTGATGCAGCAGGCCGGCATCTCGCCGATGCTGCTGCTGCTCGATGATCCGCGGGAGCACGAACCGCTGATGCGGGCACGCGGGAACAGGGCGGTAGGTGTGGTCTACCAGCCTGAACGTGATGCAACCCAGAATTACGTGCAGACGGTGCTGCCCAGGCGATACGACGCTTTTATCTTTTTCGAGGAGACCCGCGCGCTCTCACCGCTTGAGCAGTGATGAGGGCGGGTCTCGTTCAGTCAATTTCCCTTTGCTTTTCCGGTGTGGATATGGTCAGTTGAGCAGGGACTGAGCGATCTGCCTGCTGAATGCGGGAAGATCGGGCGGGGTGCGGGAAGTAATGATATTGCCGTCCACCATGACTTCCACATCCTCAAATGTGGCTCCGGCACCGGTGATCTCGTCGCGAATGCCGCCCACGCCTGTAAGCGTACGCCCTTCGATCACGCCGGCGGTGACCAGCACCTGCGGACCGTGACAGATGGCGGCGGTGGGCTTGTCGGTCTCAACAAAGGCCCGCACAAAGGTGATGACATCCTCGTGCTCCCTGAGGTTGGCCGGGGAGTGGCCGCCGGGGATGACAAGCGCGTCGAAGTCGGCCGGTGACACTTCATTGACCGAACGGGTGACAATGGCGGTCACATCGCTG
>SKNT01000174.1 GCA_007120385.1 Balneolales bacterium | reverse complement strand
GTTGTTGCCATATGAGGCCATGCCCCGCTCGGTATGGGTATCGGAACCCATCCAGTCAGGCCGGGTATCATCGATAGCAGAGAGCTGGAACAGTGTGGTGAAGGGTGGGGCAGGCACTTCATCGACTCCCTCAAGAGCGAAGTCGTCCAGGTACCAGGTCTCAGAAGCGGATACGGGATGGTTATCATCAGCATCCAGATCCATAATGACAACAACCCTGTCCCAAGCCGTATTGGGGTCCTGTCCGCTCAGATCCCACTCGAGCTCAACCCACTCTTCGGCAGCAGTAACATCGGCGAACAGGTCACCGGTAGTAGCGCCTTCCGGGCCTTCCAGTTTCATGATCGCTTCGATGTCAGCACGCGGCGACCATACCTTCAGTGTGAAGAGGGCTTCGTCGGTGACATAAACAGGATCTTCAAGCTCATAGAAGAATCCGGCCCATGCATCGCTGCCTTCCGGCTTCACATACTCAAGAACGAAATCGGTTTCGTTGAGTCCGGATGCATCCGGATTGGGTATGCGGGCAAGTTGTGCACCGGAGAACGGGAAGAGAGTGTATCCTGTCCAGTCCACGACATCCGTGTCCATGTTGAACACCAGAGGCATCGGCTGGAGCAGCGAGACATCACCGTCCGGCGGTTCTACGATGGTTATACGGTCGACAAGCTCACCGCGTTGCAGATCGATTTCAAAAGCGGCATCGGCAAATACAAGTTCCGTGCCGATTTCGGCAGTTACCGTCCAGTCAGCCTCGAAAACGTCACCGACATTCAGTCCGTTGGCGTCCAGCAAATCGTCAATGGCTTCAATGGTAAACGTGATCAGGTTTGCTTTGCCGTCGTTATCTGCGGGCAGACTTAAAATCGGGTCAGAGAAATCACCTCCTCGTGCATCAAGATGCCAGGTGAACTGCAGGAACTCATCAACGGTGGCTGTTGGCCTTTCCCAAGTGATGACAACTTCATCCAGCGGACCGCCTTCAACAGTAAGTTCGGTTCCGTCGGCAGGTGTCAGCAATGCGAAAGTTCCAATTTCAACATCAACATCCTCAAATAGATCAAAATGAGTTGCATAGAGTTGAGGATTACCTTGGAATTGTGCAGCGATTCCAACCAGGTTCACCACTCCCTGCGGGATGGGCTGCCCGATCACATCGGAGTCACCCAAGTGGGTCCGGAAAGTTACCGGAGAGGTTACGGTCGGATCGATGATGCCGTAGTTGGTGGAAGAAGCGAAGTCGCCTTCCTGCTGGAAGAGCACCTTCTCCACGCGCATCAACCGTGGTTCACCCACATACTCAAGATCGGCAAGAGTGGTTTCCCAGTAGGGAAGGGCATTATCTGAGGAACTGGGGTCGATGTCCTCCAGTGGTACCAGCTGGGCTGCTCCACCAAATTCTCCATAACGGAAGACAAAGCCGGTTATGCCGTCACCACGTGACAGCCCGGAAAGTACACCGTTGTTGTCATCCACCAGAACCGCACCGGTTGCGTCAGAGAGGTAGTGCTGGTTGCGGAAGCCTGGTGATACGAAGGTGACGATTACTTCATTGGAAAGGATGGCTTCGTCGCCAATCTCGGCGTTCTCAAGCATTTCGGCGATCGTTGCATACTCAGTAGCGGCATCGATGACATACTCGGCTTCTGCAACGGCACTGTATACATCATCAGCCCGGGCTACGGCTTTCAGAGTAACGTCAGCATCAACGAGAATGGGCTGTGTGTACTCGGTAGTTGCTGAAGAAGGATCGCTTCCGTCGTCCGTGAAGAAGATGGAAGCATCGGAGTTCGGGGCGCTCAGGTAAACAGTGACCTCGTCGGTGTAGGTATCACCTGGCGGGAAGAACGCCGGTGGCATGACGATAAAATCCTCGGACTCAAACGTAATGCTGACACCATCGACCTGGATGTGGTCCCTGGTGTCGCTGGTGTTTCTCACCGAGAAAATCACCTGGACGTCATCCACGGCCGTGCCATGGCTTAATGTGTACTCAATCTCCTGCCAGTCATCACTGTCGACTATAGTATAGCCGGTATATGACGAATAAGCACCATCCCGATAGAAAGCGTTTCTGATTTCACCGGAGCCGCGAACCTGATAGCGAACGGTATATTCGGTATCTGCTTCAATACTGAGCGGCTGGGTCGTAAAGCGTGCATGGGTGCCGCCTGTCCGGATCAATTGTACGGCATAGTCCCCTGTGTAAGTCTCGGTGTCGTATTGCTGAACACCGGATGCGGGGATGTTGGTCGTGGATCCGAACCATCCAAGTGGCCTGTCGTTTACCCAGGTTGCGAAATCACCGTTGTGGACGATGTTGATTTCGTAGGGATCTGCTACGTCAGCAGCCTCAAGCATAACATATCCAACAAAGAATCGGTTAAAGTTAGAAGGTGATTCGGCTTTCAGGGCGATCCTGCGGCCATCACCGTCGGTGTATGCTGCCAGGCTGATTACCTCTTCGGTTACCACTCCATCAGCAGGAAGAACGATGGTTTCAACAAGAGTAAAGGTTGCCGGATCGGCAGGGTCGGACATAAATCCAACTTCAATCCGTTCGTCACCAACGGTGCTTGTAGCATAAGCATTAAGTGACAATTCCAGTGTTGTGATGTCAATCCCTGCATCAATTTCAGGAAGGATTGCAATGCGATGGTCGTCACCGGCTATCCCTGTTGGATATTCCAAAGTTGTACCACCAATGGTTGTCGCACCATCAAATGTTACAACATTACCGATATTTCCCCATCCGTCAGGTAATTCCGGGACAGTTACCCCCTCAAAATCTTCAGTATACGGGAGCTCCGATATCGTCTGAGCCTGGGCCTGGGATGCAAAGGCACCCAACAGACCAAAACTTAGAAGAAATACCAAGAGCGGTCGTAGCATTATGCTAGTCATATTTTTCTCCGTTTGTTAGTGTTTTTGGTTTGGTCATCTTATGGAAGATTGCTAAATAATTATAGTCATTTCCCAAGTGCAGTGAAAGCAGATAGTGACGCTTAATGTTTTGTTAACCTTTATCCCTGAAAGCGCTTTTCTCTGCTTTTGTTACATCTCCAAAGTAGTGAAATTTTAATCAGGATTGCAAACCCGATAAGGAAGATGTTGCCCTGGTACATCTTGCAGTTTATTTACTGAAAAACAGGAGGTTACCTCAGGTGCTCGGGATTCAGTCCCTGCAGGTCGCCTGTAACGAATCGCCGCCCCTCCCGGATTAGCTCGCCGTCCAGCAAAACATCCGCCCCGATGCACACCAGATCCCAGTGGATGCTGCTTTTATTGCCATTGGGGGCCTCGTCGTAATCATGGCCCAGTGTCAGGTGGTTCGAGCCATAGATCTTCTCGTCGAACAGGATGTCGTACATCGGGCTATCGATCACCGGATTGGTGCCGAAGCTGAACTCGCCGAACCGCCGCGCCCCCTCGTCGGTGTCCAGAATATCCCGCAGCGCGTTGCGGTCGGAGGCATCAAAATCCTGCACCACCCCGTCCTTCACCGTCAGCGAGACAAACTCGAACGGCTTGCCCTGGTACACGCTCGGGGCATACCGGATGGTGCCGTTGACCGAGTCGATCAGCGGTGAGGAGAACAGCTCTCCGTCCGGGACATTGTGCGTACCGTGGCAGTTGACCCACTCCTGCCCGTCCACATGCAGCCGAATGTCCGTCCCCGGTCCCTTGAGCCGCACCTCGTGCGCCTTCCGCAGCCGCTCCTCCAGCGGTTTCATGGCGTCGCGAAGCTTTGCGTAATCCAGCAGGCAGGCCCGGTAGTAGAAATCGGTGAAATCGGACGTGGGCATCTTCGCGTTCATGGCAAATGCCGCCGACGGATAACGCAGCACACACCATTTCGTGTTCTTCACCCGCTCATCGAAGTGCACCGGCTGCAGATAGTGCTTCTGGAATGAGCGGTTCGCCTCGGTTGGCACGCGGGAGTTTTCGTAAATGTTCTCGGAAGCCCGGATTCCCACGTAGGCGTCCATTTTTTTCATCAGCGGCAGCCCGGACACCTCAGCCAGATCCTGCCAGTAGGCATCATCCCCCGCTTCCATGAGCGTGCGCTGAATCTCCGGATCCATGATCTCAAGGAACGGCAGGGCCTGACATTCGCGGGCCCCTTTTACCAGCTCACGTGCCAGCCCGGCCCCGTTGAACCCGATGAGGTTGATGAGAATGCGCTCCCCCTTATGAAGGGTGACGCTGTGGCTGAGAATCAGTTCTGCAAGCTCTTTGTCCCGTTTATCGTGCATGATGTATGTATTTGGGGTTGGGTGTGGCGGTTTGGAGTTTTTTATTGCTGGATATGGTTTGTGCCCGGTGAAACGTGCCGTTTATCGGGAGGATGCGGGGGTGGATGGAACCGGCGTGTGACGCGGAACGCTGCCGGCCGTCAGCACAATCCGGGTCCCGGTCAGTGCCAGTTCCTCTTCGCGGTTCGAGGAGAGGAAGACAAGTCCGCCGCGTTCGAGGTGGCTCGAAACAAGATCGGTGACCAGCGATATGCCGTCGGCGTCCAGATTGGTGCCGGGCTCATCCAGCATGAGAATAAGGGGATCGGGAACCAGGGCACCTGCCAGGCGAACCCGCTGCTGCTGTCCGGATGACAAAGTGCCGAAATCACGGCCGGAAAGACCCGAAAGCCCGGTGAGTTCGATGATCTCCGACAGATGGTCCGGATCTTTCTGCGACTGGACTGGTGCCGGTTTTTTCGTGATGCTTTGCCCGGTTCCGGTTCGCAGTTGCCGTATGAACGACAGGTTCTCGATGACCGTCAGCTCATTATAGAAATGGATGTAGGGTGCGGCGAATCCGGCATAATAGCGCAGATCCTGGTTTCGAACCGGCCTGCCGCCGATTTCCCACCGGATGGATCCCTCACTGGGGCGCAGCAGTCCGCTGAGGCACTTCATCAGGGTGGATTTGCCGCTTCCGTTGGGACCCTGAATCCCGATGCACCGCGCATCCCCGAGTTGAAAATTCAACCCCCGGAACACTTCCGTTTTTCCATAAAATTTCGCAAGATGGGTACATTCGAGAAAAAACATAAAATAAATGTAAGCAGAGTGACGAAAAGGGCCAACCATTTCGTTTGAAAACTGTATTTTGACAAGATATAACTATTTTGGCAGGACATTACCCCTAATGAAAGATATCATGGACAGACTGATCCGTACAACCACCGAGCATTTCCTTGCCATGCTGGACGACCAGCGTGAATTTTATTCACCGGATGAACTTGTAGAGGCCGGATTGCCCGATTTTCTGGTCAAGCGCATGCAGCTTGAGCTGATGCGCAATCTGCAGGACTCTGTCACCCCGCCGCAAAGTGACTGGGCGGATATGTCCACGGCGGCTGTCCGTGAGGCCTGGGGCCATTTCCTGGAGGCCATCCACGAGGAGATACGGCTGCCGGCAAGTTTTTCGGCATCGGTAATTGAATCCTCCCTGGCCGATATTCTGGATCTGATGGTCACACCGCGAGCTTTCCTGCCCGAGTATATCTTCGGCAGCGCGAGCAAATTGGACCTGAAGTCTATCAGGGAACGGTGTGAATGGGTGGTTGTCTACAACTATTTTGCTACCACCCTGCCGCGGTTCATGGAGAAAAAAGGACGGGCAACGCTCACCAAGGAGCAGGCCGACCGCATCATTGAACGGCTGGATAATCGTGTAACCTCCCACTACACATCCCTGAACTGGGCCCAGCTTTTTGAACCCTGGTTCCAGCTGCTTGGTGAAAAAGTGGAACCCGGACTCTTTGCCTCGTTTTTCCGGGACAAGGGAAAACCAGGTGTTGCGCGACTCTTTGATGCCGAATCGGAACCTCTTCACCGTTCCCGGCTCATCGAAATTCTCTCCAAGCCGCAACTTGACGAGATTGATGATGAATTTGATGAGGTGGGCGGGGATCTGCTGGAGGCATCTGTCGGCGTGATTGATCTGGCCGATATCGGGGCGCCTGATGCGGAAAAAGACGCGGAGGCTATGGCTGTTCCGGAGAAAACTGCGGAAGCAAAACCGGAACCGGAATCTAGGAAGGAGCCGGAACCGGCCAAGAGCAAAGAGCCGGAGACGGCCAAGGGCGCAGAGCCGGAGCAAGCCAAGAGCAAAGAGCCGGAGACGGCCAAGGGCGCAGAGCCGGAGCAAGCCAAGGGCAAAGAGCCGGAGACGGCCAAGGGCGCAGAACCGGAGCAAGCCAAGGACAAAGAGCCGGAACCACCTGCAGCAACGGAAAAACCCCCATCCCCGGACAAACAGAAAGAAGCGAAATCTGAACCAAAGGCCGAAGTAAAAACACCGGTTAAGTCAGAAACGGAATCGGAAGAGAGGGAAAAAAAGAAGGTTGAAGCCACATCAGAGCAGAAAAAGTCAGAGACAGCACAGAAGGAAATAGCTGAGAAACAGGATGAAGCCGGGGATGAAGAGGGCAACCTCATCGCCCGATACCAGAAAACGAATGGAAATGACAAACACGATCCGTCTCTGATCTCCATGCTGAAGGGGGAGCCGGGTGAAGAAGAGAACGAAGAGGATACTATTCCGCTCTATTCCCGAATCAAGCAGGATCCGGAGGATGAAAATTCCGACGATGTTCCCATCTGGAAGAAGTTCACGCATGAGAATGAAGAGGACTCAGGTGAACCTGAAGTGGAGGGAATTGTGGAAGACGATATTGTGCCGGATGAGGCGGAAGAGCCGGAAGAGGATGACACCGGACCTGATACTGCGGAAGAAATCGAAAAGGTACGTTCCTACATGAAGGATATGGAGGAGGAGTTTGTGACCGAGCTTTTCGGCGGGGATGATGGCGCATTTCTGGATGCAATTGGCCACATTACGCGCCTGTCCAGCTGGAAGGAAGCCGGCAGCTACATCAGCAAGGAGGTCTTTGACCGGAATCTGATCGATATCTATTCCGATACCGCCATCTATTTCACCGACCGGATGCAGACCTATTTTCTGGAACGTGAGTGAACCGCCAACCGGAGACGGATATGAGTCGGGAACGCAAGCATGAAGAGCTGGAGAAGTGGAGGGAAAAGTCGCAAAAAGGCGGTGGTGCCGCCCGGATAAAGAAGCAGCACGAGGCCGGCAAGCTAACGGCCCGGGAGCGCATCACGCTGCTTCTGGATAAAGGGAGCTTTGAAGAGCTTGGCGCCTTTGTCCGTCACCGGAGCCATGATTTCGGCCTGGAGATGCAGCGCTATGCCGGTGATGGCGTGGTAACCGGATTCGGAACGGTCAACGCCCGGCCAGTCTATGTCTTCAGCCAGGATTTTACGATTTTCGGCGGGTCGCTCTCCGAAACCCACGCCGAAAAGATCTGCAACATCCTTAACCTGGCCATGAAAAACGGGATTCCGGTCATCGGGCTCAATGATTCCGGCGGGGCGCGCATTCAGGAAGGGGTTGTTTCGCTGGGCGGATATGCCGAGGTCTTCTGGCGCAACAGCATGGCGTCCGGCGTGGTCCCGCAAATATCGGCCATCATGGGACCTTGTGCAGGCGGCGCGGTATACAGTCCGGCCATCACCGATTTTACCTTCATGGTGAAAGGAACCAGCTTCATGTTTGTGACCGGACCCAATGTGGTCAAAACGGTCACGCATGAAGAGGTTACCTCGGAGGAACTTGGTGGAGCCCTGGCGCACAACACCAAATCGGGTGTAGCTCATTTCATGGAGGATAATGATGCGGATTGCATAGCTGCCATTCGCCAGTTGCTCTCCTACCTGCCATCCAACTGTGAAGAGAAACCGCCGCAGGCTGCTGCCGTCCGGCCCGACAAGGCAGCTGCTACCAGGCTCGACACCCTCATCCCGGACCACCCCAACAAGCCCTATGACATGAAGGATGTCATTCTCGGGATTGTGGATGGCGGCTCATTCATGGAAGTGCATGCGCACTATGCGGAAAATCTGATCGTAGGTTTTGCGCGCATAGAAGGACGCAGTATCGGCGTGGTGGCCAATCAGCCTCTCTCGCTGGCCGGCTGCCTTGACATAAACGGGTCGGTCAAGGGTGCCCGGTTCGTCCGGTTTTGTGATGCATTCAATATTCCACTGGTCGTTTTTGAGGATGTACCCGGTTTTCTGCCGGGAACGGATCAGGAATGGGGCGGCATCATTCGCCACGGAGCCAAGCTGCTCTATGCGTTCTGTGAAGCCACGGTGCCCAAGGTGACCGTCATCACACGCAAGGCGTACGGAGGCGCCTATGATGTGATGAACTCAAAGCACATCCGGGCTGACTACAACATTGCCTGGCCAACGGCTGAAATTGCCGTGATGGGGGTCAAAGGCGCGGTTGAGATCATATTCAAGAAAGAGATTGCCGAAGCCATAGACCCTGAAAAGAAAAAGGCGGAGCTGGAATCGGTCTACGAAGAGCATTTTGCCAATCCGTGGCGTGCAGCCGAAAGGGGATATGTAGACGATGTCGTGTATCCATCCGAAACCCGGCAGAAGCTTGTCCGGGCGCTGAACGCAGTACAGTCCAAAGTGGACCATGTTCCCCGGAAAAAGCATGACAACATGCCTCTTTGATGATCATCAGGCCTCAGACGATATTTACTTCCGGCACCAGGGTGATGCCGAACCGCTCCTGAACTTCCGTGCGGATGGCATCCGCCAGATCCAGGAGGTCTCTTCCGGTGGCGTTTCCGTGATTGACCAGGATCAGCGCGTGGTGTTCATGTACGCCGGCATCCCCAATACGCTTTCCCTTGAAGCCACACTGGTCAATCAGCCAGGCTGCCGGTACTTTGACCTGGTTGCCGGCGGGAAAGGAAGGGACCGTCGGGTGGCGCTCGCTGAGTTCATGGAACCGGTCTGCGGTGAGGACAGGATTTTTGAAAAAGCTGCCGGCATTACCGGTGGCGGCGGGATCAGGGAGTTTGGACGCCCGGATTTTGCGAACGGCCCGGCTCACATCCCGGATGTCCGGGTTTCGGGCGCCATCCGCATCCAACACGGCTTTCAGATTGCCGTATTCCAGCCGCAGCTGCGGCCTTTTGCTCAGTCTGAGTGTGACGGATGTGATCAGGTATTTTCCTTTGTGTTCCTTCTTGAAAATGCTGTCGCGGTAACCGAACCGGCACATCTCCCGGTCGAAAACGGTTTTATCCCCTGATTCAAGGTGGATCGCATCCAGGGAGACAAAAACCGACTCAAGTTCCACGCCATAAGCGCCGATGTTCTGTATGGGAGCGGCGCCGGTCTCACCGGGAATCATGGAGAGGTTTTCGAGTCCGGCCCAGCCGCGGTCGGTGGCATACCGCACCAGCTCATCCCAGTTCACGCCGGCACCGGCCCTTACGACCACTTCATGGTCATCTTCCGAGAGCACGGTAACTCCGGGGATGCGGACCTTGATGATGAGCCCGGGGAAGTTCTGCGTGAAGAGGATGTTGCTGCCGCCGCCCAGGACAAAGCGGGGCTGTTGCTGAAAAGCGGCCGTATCCTGAAGCCTTAAAAGGTCCGGCTCTGCGGTTATCTCAGTCCACAATGCGGCTTCGGCTTCAATCTGAAACGAGTTGAACGGTTTCAGGGATACACCTTCCCGGATAAACGTTGCGGGTGTACGGCTCACGTAAGGTACCTGCAGGTTGACATGAAATAAATTTTGCGAAATGTAAGGACTGCCATAACTAAATGCGGTATGAATCGTAAAATAGATAGAGGAATGATACCATTTTGAAGTGGATAAATCTCCAGTTTTTTTGAAGTGATGTGGCGTCAATGGCGTTCGTGAGCACAGCGAATGCAGCAGCCTGCGGCCTGCAGGGAAGCATGATGCAGACGGTCACAGGCTTGGCGAGTGGGTGCAGTCTGGCTCACCGCCGGGGCCGCCTCCGGCCATGCCTGAGCCTGAAGAGGAAGAGGCCATTGATGACCGTGAGATTTTCACCATAGTGGAAGAGATGCCGGTTCTCCTGGGAGGAGCCAATGCGATTTACCAATATCTCAGATATCCGGAAATTGCACGCCGGGCAGGTATTGAAGGGCGGGTGATTGTCCAGTTCGTGATTGATCAGGAGGGTAATGTTGTGGATCCGGTTGTGGTGCGGGGCATCGGCGGCGGTTGCGATGAAGCTGCCCTTGAAGCCGTAACTAATCTCAAGTTTTCACCCGGACGGCAGCGCGGCCGGCCGGTAAAGGTTCGCTACTCCCTGCCGATCACTTTCCGGCTGGCGAGTTGAGGTTTTCCGGATCCATGTCAGCGGCTTGGTTTTACTGGTGACTTTCGCAGGGGTTTCGCATGGGCTGAGCTGAAAAAACCAATAAAAAAAGGGCGGCAAAATCAATCGCCGCCCTTTTGCTTTGGGGGTAATAGCCAGATTTTTAAATCCTCTGGCGGGATCGGGTATTTAGAAGCGCTCTGGTGCCATTCCCCACATGCTGGGGGAACGCCACAGGCTGGAGCGCAAAAGTTCACGCATGAAGAGGAACTCTTTCGGGAGTCTGTCATAAAGCTTCGAGAACAGCTCCTCGTGTCCGAGTACTTCATCTTTCCAAACTTCACTGTCAATGGACATCAGGTCGTTGAAATCTTCTTCGGTGAATTTCTCAAGTCCGCGCCAGTCAATATCCTTATAGCGCGGCATCCATCCGAGAGGGCTCTCCAGGGCGAAAGCTTCTCCGCGCACACGACCGATAATCCACTTCAGTACACGCATGTTGTCGCCGAAGCCCGGCCAGATGAATTTGCCGTTTTCGTCGGTGCGGAACCAGTTTACGCCGAAGATACGCGGCGGATTGGGCAGCTCCCGGCCGATCTGCAACCAATGGTTGAAGTAGTCGGCAGCATGGTAGCCAAGGAAGGGAAGCATGGCGAACGGGTCGCGGCGCACTTTTCCGAGGGTTCCGGCTGCAGCGGCTGTCATTTCAGAGCCCATGGTTGCGGCCATGTATACGCCGAAGTTCCAGTTTACAGATTGGTACACCAGGGGTACGGCGGTGCTTCGGCGTCCGCCGAAGATGAAGGCCTTGATAGGCACACCGGCAGGATCTTCCCACTGGGGATCGATCGACGGGCACTGGGAAGCAGGCGCGGTGAAGCGGGCATTCGGGTGTGAGGCCGGCTTGCCGGAATTCGGATCGTATTTCTCTCCACGCCAGGTGGTCAGATTTGGCGGGGCTTCCTTGGTCATACCTTCCCACCAGACGTCGCCGTCTTCGGTGAGAGCGCAGTTGGTGAAGATGGCGTTCTTGCGGATGGAAGCCATCGCGTTGGGATTGGACTTCTCGTTGGTGCCCGGTGCTACGCCAAACCATCCTGCTTCGGGGTTGATTGCCCGAAGCTGGCCTTCCTTGTCCTTCTTGATCCAGGCGATGTCATCACCGATGGTGGTCACCTTCCATCCTTCCATCTCTTTCGGCGGAATGAGCATGGCGAAGTTGGTCTTTCCACAGGCACTCGGGAAAGCAGCCGCCACGTAGGTTTTTTGCTTCTCGGGAGATTCAACACCGAGGATCAGCATGTGCTCGGCCAGCCAGCCTTCGTCACGGGCCATGGTGGAAGCGATCCGCAGGGCGAAGCACTTCTTGCCAAGCAGGGCGTTGCCGCCGTATCCGCTGCCGAATGACATGATGGAGCGCTCTTCGGGGAAATGCGTAATGTATTTGGTTTCGTTGCAGGGCCAGGCTACGTCTTTCTGTCCTTTTTCCAGGGGAGCACCGACGGAATGCAGACACTTTACAAAGTGGCCTTCTTTTCCAAGTACATCCATCACTTTTTTTCCAATGCGGGTCATGATGCGCATGTTCACAACCACATAGGCAGAGTCGGTGATCTCAACACCGATATGGGAGATCGGCGAGCCGATCGGTCCCATGCTGAACGGGATGACATACATGGTGCGGCCTTTCATGCATCCGTCGTACAGCTTGCTCAGTTTGTCCTTCATTTCAGAGGGATCCATCCAGTTGTTGGTGGGTCCGGCATCAGACTTCCGCTTGCTGCAGATGTAGGTGCGCTCTTCAACGCGTGCAACGTCGGAAGGGTCAGAGAATGCGGCATAGCATCCGGGACGCTTTTTTTCGTTCAGTTTGATAAAGGTCCCGCCATCGACCAGAAGCTGGCAAAGTCGGTCATATTCTTCCTGGGTTCCATCAGCCCATTCAATGTTATCGGGCTTGGTCAGGGCGGCAGTTTTCTCCACCCATTCAATAAGTTCTTTATGCTTAACCCACTCGGGATGTTTCATAAAAGTACTCCAGTGATTAAAGGTTTACAAAATCGGCTTGTTTTGCCATTTATAAAGTCTGTTATCTTTGGTATCCAACTCGGAAAGCCAGTCACACTCTCCGCTCTGCATGTAAGGCAACGCCGTACTGCTTCAGATAACCGAACAGATTTTTTTCAATTTTTTTTTCAGCTGAATTTCATCGTACAGGTTTCAGCTATCCTTTTCAAAAACAATGATACACTTTGAATTTGAAGTTTAAATTAAGAAAGTGCTTTCCCGGCATTTTTTTTACAAATCAAAAGAAATATCTGTGGGATGCCGCCCAGAATGGAGTGCATATCATAATGGCAGATAGACCTTGAATTCGGCACCCCCTTCATCGGTATTCCGCGCCTTGATTTTTCCTCCGTGTTTCTGGATGATCTGCTGTGAGATGGAGAGCCCCAGGCCCAGCCCGAAACTGGTATTCTTGTGTTTGGTGGTAAAGTTCGGTTTGAATATTTCCCTGATGACAGATGAGGGAATGCCGGGACCGTTGTCCTTGATGGAGACCCATACATAACGGTCATCATGACCGCAGGAAATCACCAGCTCCCCGCGATCCTGCATGGCATCACAGGCGTTGATGATGATATTTGTCCAGACCTGATTCACCTCGCCGGTGATGATGTCGATGGGCGGGATGTCGGAAAAATTGAGTATCACGTCGATTTTCTTCAGCCGGTTTGACAGGAGAAGCAGGGTGTCGTTGAGTCCGTCGCGCAAGTCCGCCTTCTCGTACTTGCCTTTGTCCTGCCTGCTGTAGCTTTTCAGGCTGGATACGATTTCTCCGATACGTTTTGTGCTGGACTGCAGGTTTCTCAGGAAATATCCGCTTTCATAAAACAGAATCATGCTCTCCAGTTCGGCGCGCCTCAGGGCATTGGGTTTGTCCCCGATCTGCTCTTTGACGAACTCAAGCGCCTCATCACTCATGGAGGTCACTTTTCTCAGGAGGCTGCGCGGCAGGTCCGGGTATAATTTTTCCCACTCCTTCAGTATCTGGCGCTGCTGGTCCGAGTCACGCAGCACACGCCGCAAACCCAGCCGGAAATACTTGTTGTAATGAAGCTCCTGATCGGGGTCGGCTTTGTGGATAATCTCCGGAAGGTACTCAAGGAGGTTGTCAGAGGCCCGGAGCATGGCTGCCGCCGGATTGTTGATTTCGTGGGCGATGCCGGCCACCAGCTGCCCGAGAGTCGCCATCTTTTCCTGGCTGATGAGCCGGTGCTGTGTCTCTTCAAGCTGTTTGAGCGCCTCGCGAAGATGGTTGCGCTCACGCTCCAGTGTCTCGTTGATGCTTTCCAGCTCCACGTGGACCGATACCACATGATGATACCGGTCGATCAGGTTGCCAATAATCAGCTGCTGGGCCAGCAGGGCGGCTTCATCCCGGCTTCGCTGAAGCTCAAGAAAGTCCTTCTCCTTCATCTTGATGGCCTTGACGGGGCTCGCCGCAACGGCTGTGGTCAGCACTGGCTCACCGGTCACAAATGAGATGAGTCCCACAAGGGCACCAGGACGAAGCCAGTCAACAGTGATATTGCGTCCGTTGGGTGTTTTTTTGGAAAGTTGCACTGTTCCTTCCAGCAGAATATAAACGGCTTCATTGTAATCCCCTTCACTGAAAAACTGATCATCCTTGTCAAATGACAGCACTTCCACATCAAACGCCTTCGATGCCTCAAGATACTTGGCAATCTGTTTGGTGATGCGGGTCGGGTCCTGCAACCAGTTTTTTGCAAAATTGAGAATCATGATTATTGCCCTGGAAAGGGGTTTTCATTCAGCAGAAGCCGGAAAAGGATGCCGCACTGCCGGGGTTGTCCGTTCTATTCGTCACTGATGCTTCTGCGGGTCCGGATTGATTCCGATATCTTTTCGGCATCAAGTGTGCTCATGTAAGGCAGAATGTTTTCCTCGTGCTCAATCACATAGTCAGTCAGCAGCCTGACGGCAACCTCCATAAGCTCCTGCCTGGTCCATGGCTTGGGAATATAGTGGTGCAGGCGTGCCTGGTTGAGGGCCCGTACCGTATCATCCAGCCCGGCCTGTCCGGTAAGCAAAACTTTCCGTGAAGGATGGGTCTGCTCATCCTGATGCAGTTCGATGAGCAGTTCCACGCCATTGTCCCCCGGGAGGATATGGTCGCAGATTATCAGCCCGATCTTCCTGCCGTCGGCAAGAAGTTTTTTGATCACTTCACGGGCTTCTTCGGCTGAAGTGGCTGTCTCAATCGGAAACTGTTCTTCCAGTTTTTCAAGATCCCGGACTACCGCATCCAGAACTTCCTGTTCGTCTTCGATACAGATAATGTATATGTCTGATCTTTCCATATGGCAAAGTTATGGTGTCGCTGTTGAGGTTAATTTGTGACAAGCGGCCAGTAGAAAATGGCGTAGATAATAGTGAGCATGACCCCGACCGTGCCGATGATGACACCTACCTTGGCCATGTCCTTGGTACGGATAATTCCGGTTGACATGGCAATGGCGTTGGGCGGGGTGGATATGGGAAGCGCCATGGCCAGACTGCAGGCAACGGCTATCACCACACCGGTAATAAGCAGATTGAAGTTGTCCCCCATCACTCCGGAGGTATGCAGACTGATGACAAGCGGCATCAGCAGCGTGGCGGTTACCGTATTTGAGAGGAAATTGGACATGCCAACGGCCACCAGTCCGAAAACAATGATCAGTGTGACATACCCCATGGCGCCCCAGTCAAAACCGGAGATCATCCAGACAGCCAGCCCGGTCTTATCCATGCCAATGCCCAGTGAAATACCGCCGGCCATGAGCCAGAGGACATCCCATGGGAGGTTGCGGATGTCATTTTTACCGAGTATGCGTCCGGTCACCAGTGCAGCAACCGGCAGGAAAGCAACCATGCTGCTGGGAATGCCGTGCATGTTTTCCGTGACCCAAAGGAGAACTGTTGCACCGAATATGACGTAGAGCCCGATCGCTTTGGGCGAAAGGTTCAGCTTACCCTTCAAGTCCAGATTGAACCTGTCCACACTTGGCGGAAAGAGGGCCAGAAGCAGCCACCACGAAAAAATCAGCATTACGATGACCAGGGGCGCGGCAACAATGATCCAGTCCGTGAAGGAGATGGACTTCCCGTATTCGGTCAGGGCGGCAATGACGATGGCATTGGGGGGCGTGCCGATTGGCGTGGTGATGCCACCGATATTTGCGGCTATGGGAATGGAAAGCGCCAGGCCGAACTTGAAGCGGTCTCCCGGTTCTAGCTGTGCAATGATCGGCAGGATGACGGTCACCATCATGGCGGCGGTAGCGGTATTGCTCATGAACGCAGAAAGGGCCGCGGTGACCAGCATGAGGCCGAGGATGATGAACCGGGGTTTTGAGCCGAACGGGCTGAGCAGGTACCTGGTCAGGTTCTTGTCCAGATTATACTTGACGGAAGCTTCCGCCAGCATGAATCCGCCGAGGAAGAGAATGATAATGGGGTTGGCCAGGGTTCCGATGTAGTCGGTATAGCTGTTCGGCTTGTAGTTGACAAGCCGGTGGCCGGTATCCGACACAATGGCCTTGTCGGCCGACAGTTCATCGCTTCGGACAATGACATGCTGTCCGTTACGCTCAATGACATCCACCCGGACCGCCTCCGTTTTGCCCGGCTCCACAGCCACGAGTACGGTGTTGTCGTCTTTCAATGCCCGGGTCGGTATCTGCCAAGTTTGCTCCTGCAGCTCCACAGGCTTTTCTGTGGGCAGTTTGGCATCCATGAACATGGGCCCCTGCGAACTCAGAAGTATGATCTGCAGGAAGATGACCAGCATGGATGTGGCATAGATCGGAATGGGTTCGAACATCCAGAAGATAGCTGCCATGAAAAAGATCCCAAGCCCGATCTGGCCGGCAAAGGAAAGTGTTCCAAGCGGGAGCAGGAAGGGCAGGATGAGTCCGAAGATACCGAGTAACAGTCCTGTTAATTGTACGGGTGTCAGCCCCGAATAGCCCGATTTCATATTGCTTAACTTGTTAAAAATAAGTGTTTTTGGCGTTACAGTAATAGTACGCTATCTATTTGAATGAAATATGAAGTGTCATGGGAGGATGCGGCCCGGTCCGAATCCGGAATATCTGCAAGCGCTTCCGGGAAAAAATCCGCGAGGATACGGGACAGGGGCGCTTACGTATTTTTTTAGAATTTTTCATGAATTGGTGGTACATTTACAGAGCAAAAGCCAAGGTATATCCTGGGGTAATTAAAGAAATTTTTCAAGCAGGACAGCACCCGGCCGGACCTCAGTAAACTATTGTGACGGCAGCAGCGCTTGCTCGGGTGTCCGGCTAAGCCAATGGATATTATTATTCTATGTGGACTTATCCTCAAGATCATACCTTCCTTGAAGTTACTAACTACAATCGGGTAATACTATGATGAATAACGTGAAATATGTATATGTCTTCGGCGGCGGCAAGGCAGATGGCGACCGCACCATGAAGGAACTGCTTGGCGGAAAGGGTGCCAATCTGGCGGAAATGAGCCGCACGGGGTTGCCGGTTCCTCCGGGGATGACGGTCACCACCGAAGCTTGCGACCATTATTATAAAAACAACAAGCAGTGGCCGGAAGGCCTTGAAGAGCAGCTCAGGGAGGGTATCGCTTTCCAGGAAAAGCAGATGAAAGCAAAGCTGGGTGATCCCCAAAATCCGCTTCTGCTGTCGGTGCGCTCCGGTGCCGCGGCCTCCATGCCCGGGATGATGGACACCGTCCTGAACCTGGGACTGAATGATGATGTGGTTGAAGGGCTTGCCGAGAAAACCGGCAACGCGCGTTTTGCATTGGACAGCTACCGGCGCTTTATCGACATGTTCGGTGACGTGGTTATGGGTGTGTCCCATGATCTGTTTGAGGACGCGATGGAGAAACTTAAGAAAGAGAAAGGTGTCACCAATGACACCGATCTGTCCGCAGATGATCTCAGGGAGCTTGTGGATCGTTTCAAGGCCATTTACCGAAAGAAAACCGGCTTCATGTTCCCGTCGGATCCGATGGAGCAGCTTCGCTATTCCATTAATGCGGTATTTGGTTCATGGATGGCAGACCGCGCCGTAAAATACCGCCAGATCGTCAATCTCACCGGCTTGATCGGAACAGCCGTGAACGTTCAGGCCATGGTTTTCGGGAATATGGGGGATACAAGCGGATCGGGCGTTCTGTTCACACGGAATCCCAGCACCGGCGAGAACAAGCTCTATGGCGAATACCTGAAAAACGCTCAGGGAGAAGATGTTGTGGCCGGAATACGCACGCCGAATGATATTTCCGAACTGAAAAATGACATGCCTGATGTCTATGAAAAACTGGTCAGGCATACCCAGAAGCTCGAGAAAGCATATCAGGATATGCAGGATATCGAGTTCACGATCCAGGAAAAAGAGCTTTACATCCTTCAGACCCGAAATGGGAAGCGCACCGGCGCCGCAGCCCTGAAAATAGCCGTTGATTTTGTGGAAGAGGGACTGGTTGACAAGGAAAAAGCGGTCAATCAACTTGTTACCACCGCTCAGCTCGACCAGCTGCTCCATCCCCAATTCGACGAAAAAGCTATCAAGGATAAAAAGGTTATCGGCAAGGGATTGCCTGCCTCGCCCGGCGCCGCCGTAGGATGTGTTTACTTTACACCCCAGGAAGCGGAAGAGGCGCATCTGGCCGGTGAAAAAGTGATACTGGCACGGGTAGAGACGAGTCCGGATGACGTGGGCGGCATGCATGCGGCCGAGGGAATCCTTACATCCCGCGGAGGCATGACCAGCCATGCGGCCGTTGTGGCTCGCGGATGGGGCAAGCCCTGCGTGGTCGGATGCGACGATATCGTCATCAACTACAAGACCAAAACCATGACCGATGGCAAGCAAACCATCAAACAGGGTGACTGGGTCTCAATCAACGGAACTACCGGCGAAGTTGTACTGGGACAGTTGCCGCTTGAACCGCCTAAAATGAGCGATGACTTCCAGAAATTCATGGAATGGGTGGATACGTTCCGCACCATGAAAGTGCGCACCAACGCCGATCGCGGTGAGGACGCGACCAAAGCCAGGGAGTTTGGCGCCGAAGGCATTGGCCTTTGCCGCACCGAACACATGTTCTTTGAGGGTGAGCGCATCATCGCTGTGCGCCGCATGATCATGAGCAACAAGGAGGCGGACAGGCGCAAGGCTCTTGACAAACTGCTGCCTTATCAGAAGCAGGATTTCATGGAGATCTATGAGGCCCTCGACGGGTTGCCTGTCACCATCCGGCTGCTGGATCCGCCGCTGCATGAATTCCTCCCGCATGATGATGATGAGATCAAGACTCTGGCCAAGCAGCTTGACATGAGCTTTGATAAGGTCAAGAGCCGTGTATCCGTCCTTCAGGAAGCCAACCCGATGCTCGGGCATCGCGGATGCCGTCTTGGTATTACCTTCCCCGAGATCACGGAAATGCAGACCCGTGCCATCATTGAAGCTGCCATCGAGGTGCAGGAAAAGGGCATGAAGGTTTTCCCCGAAATCATGGTTCCGCTTATCGGTACCGCACAGGAGTTTGAGGATCAGAAGGCGGTAATCCAGACGACGGCCGAAAAGGTGATCAAGGAGAAAGGCAAAAAGGTGGACTATCTGATCGGTACCATGATCGAGGTGCCAAGGGCGGCATTGACCGCTGATGAGATTGCTCCGCTGGCCGACTTTTTCTCATTCGGAACCAACGACCTGACCCAGATGACATTCGGGTTCAGCCGTGATGATATCGGCAAATTCCTGCCGGAATATCTTGAGAAGAAGATTCTCCCCAATGATCCGTTCCAGACCCTGGATCAGAACGGCGTCGGGAAACTGGTGGCCGAAGCGGTTACCCTGGCACAGAAAGTGAAGCCGGATATCAAACTTGGTATCTGTGGCGAACACGGTGGAGACCCCGAATCCATCGCTTTCTGCCACAAGCAGGGACTGGAGTATGTTTCTTGCTCGCCATTCCGTGTCCCGATTGCCCGACTGGCAGCGGCACAGGCAGCCCTGAGACAGAATAAAAGCTGATGCTCACAAGAGCACGGCAGCTTTGCGCGGGCGGCGGCTAGTGATGCCCGCAACCTGCAACTACTGAAAAAGCACTCACCGGATCCGGTGGGTGCTTTTTTTTTGCGCTGCAGACTGCCTGACAAATTTTAAACATGTAAAAATCCTGCACACAGTTATAATTCAGTTTGATTTTTCAGTCTTGGTTCTTTTATGGGTAAGGATTGTGTAAAACAATGAAATTCATGATCTTGAAAATAATTTCACCAAATAATTAAATTATTATAGAAAATATTGCATGAACTACACGAAAAAACTTCGGTTTTTGAATGGTGGAAAGAATTATTATGTTAATGCAATTGTGAAGCAACCGAAGTTAACCGAAGTTAATTTACAAACAATTGAAGCCTGTGGTCCTGAAGAATTAAATATAGATATAAACCGATATAAAACAATAATATATGTGGTCTTCGTTCGGTTGTGTTTCAGGACGTGAATTATAACAGTAAAAGAAAAAAAAGGAGTAACTCTTATGAGAACCGTTACACAGTTTTTACTGATTATCCCGCTCATTTTACTACCATTCATACAAGCTCAGGGCACGACCTCGGGAGGAGAGGCTCGATCTGCCGGATACAGTCTGTTTTCCAACACACTGGCCCCCGGTTTGTCCTATGGAAGCACAAGCGCTTCCGGTCTCTCTTCTTCGGCCGGAAGCCATGAGCCATCCCTTCATGTCGGGGGAGCGGTCCGCTACAACCTGCTGCTGACCAACTACGAAAGCGGCACGGATGCAACAGACGGCCAGTTTACTTTTGACACCTGGAGGATCAATGTGGTTTATGACAACCCGGGCGGTATCGGCCTGAATTTTGAGTATCGCTTCTATCCCACCTTTGGCACCCACTTCATCAAACAGGGATGGCTCGACTATTCCCTGACTGACCGTACGGAGCTGCAGCTTGGTGTGACCCAGGTTCCCTTCGGAAACCTGCAGTACAACTCCAACAGCTGGTGGTTCAGCCTGGCGTATTATGTGGGACTGGAAGATGACCACGACATGGGACTCAAAATGACCCATACCACCGACAACTTCCAGCTCGACCTGGCCTACTTCTACCAGCCGGAACCTGAAGGCCCGCCGGCGCAATTCGGTGTGGGTGGATCCGGCCGCTACTCCTACGACGTGATCCCGGATGGAAGCGCCAGCCTTTCCGAACGCAACCAGTTCAATGTACGCGGTGCGTATCTGATGGACAATGGTGAGTTCGGGGCTTCGCTGCAATACGGTCAGCTTTACAACTCGGCTCTGGACCAGTTTGACAGTCGGTTTGCAGCCGCGGTGCACGGCAGCTTTTCGTTCGGAAATTTCACCGTTATGCCCCAGTTCCTGTACTATTCCATGGATGCCGTGGATGACAACGGGCGCGATCTGAGCACGGTCTTCATGGGCGCTTACGGCATCCCGTACGAAGTTTCAACAGAAGCATGGATGGCGACACTCGGCCTGTCCTACTCTGTGGACGTGAACATCGGTCCTGTCACCAATCTTACCTTCTACAACGATCTCAGCTACATGGAGAACCAGGTAGGAGAAGGCAGCACCTGGCGAGCCACCGGCGACGAACTGACCCTGACGGACAATTTCGAATCCTCCATCCAGAACATTACCGGTTTTCTTATTTCTGCCGGTCCGGTATTCACCTATGTCGATATCGCACAGGGTATCAACCAACCCTGGCTCACCGACCAGTTCGGCGTTGGAGTAGGTCCCGGCCATGAAGATCTTGGACTGGGTGACTCCGAGTACAACATCCGCCTGAACATCAACATCGGCTTTTATTTCTAAAAGAAGGAAAAGTGCCGGTACAGGCTTGGTCCCGGATGACTGGAACATCCCCGAAACGGATGGCAGCAGTCCGGGTTCATCCATGCCGGCAT
>SKNT01000208.1 GCA_007120385.1 Balneolales bacterium | reverse complement strand
CTGCTTCAGGGTATCGGTACCCGGTAGGTTACCGACGATGTGATGATCCTGCGTTTCTGTCCGGAATCGTGGCCTTGCTGCTGTTGCACCAGGAGTCCGAGGTGAAGTTCATGATGGCCTGCATGACGTATTTTTGCCCTCAGATTTCCTTCATGGATGGAATATCCGCTGAGCATGTAGTCAATGTCCCGGCGGCGGTAATCATTGAAAAAGCTTCCGGTCTGCCCTTTTTCAAGCCGGCCGTTGGAAGCGCTGCGGTTCAGGTATCCATAGTGTGCGGCAAGACGCCAGCGGCTGCTCATGCGGCCTGCAAAGCCTGTCCGGAAACCGATGTCACTGTGATCCACCGACCAGGAAATGTCGCTGTAATAATCATCCTCCGACTGGCTGCCGGAAGTAATTTCCCACTCGAACCCGACTTCCAGGTCAGCGGCTACCTGCGATGACCAGCCGGTGACGAAGCGGTGCATGCGCCGGCTGGCATCGGCCAGGAGCACATCAAACGGCTGGAATTCCGCCCACCTTTCAGCCGAGACATAGCGATAGCCAATGGCCAGCATGTTGCCTTCTCTGTTCCAGATCATGTCCGCATCCACCAAATGACTTCCGGAAGAGGTGTAACCTTCTTTTCGGGGGCGGGTAATGTCTTCTTCGATGTCCAGTGCACTGCGTGAGCCGCGGTACTGGACATGCAAACGGGGACCTTCCGGGAGAAGCCAGGATCCGTGCGCTCCGTAGTGCCACGATGTGCCCCGCGTTATGCGGGTTTCGCGATCGCGCCGCTGGACAATCGGCCGGTCGTACCCACGGAAATTGATAAGCACCGTTTCCTCCAGAATGGCGCCTTCGTATTCGGTGTAGCGAAGTTCTTCCTCGCGATCGTCAACTCCCGCAAAAGCGCCGAACTCAAGGCGGTTTGCACGGTAGGAGGAGCCAATCCGGAGGCGGAAATCCCGGTGGGTGGAAAGCGGCTTGGGAGCCACATCTTTCAGACCCTCATCCACCATGTAATACAGGGAAGCGCCGACATCCCATCCGGGCATCAGTTCCACGGCGTACCCGCCTGTGAAAACGATTTCGTTGTAGCGGGAAAGGCCGGTTGTGCTGTCGGCTTTCAGGAATGGATGGGCCTCGTCGTAAAAGCGGGTAGAAAGCCACTGCCAGTCGTGGTACTCGGTGCGGCTGAAACCGAACGAGCCTAGAAACAGCTGCCGTTCGCCTACGGTCTTGCTTCCGGAAGCCCTGGCGGCATAACTGGCGTGGCGGCCCGGATCCACAAACCGGCGGAACGCCCCGCTTTGGTCGTCAAACAGGATGGCCATCTCAAGGTCATCGGCATGGTGTGAGATACGCAGCAGGGCGGGATTGCCCGTGCGCATGGCCCAGTTGTAGGGACGGCCATCCAGCAGCTGGCCATGCTCAAAAAACGCTCCGGAGTGACCATACCACTGCGCCGGCGAAGCGGCAGGCAGCATGATCATGACAACCAGGGCGATGATCGGAATGAAGATTCGGGGTTGTTGGCTGGGGAACATTATTTGCAACGGTATGATATCGGTGTGATGGCTGGCCGCTTACGGGAAATCGGGATGATACTGGGGTGTGGGGCGGTCGTTGATGCGGAAGTCGACCGATGAGTTGTTGGTGTTCTGAAGGCGCTTCACCCCGTCCGGGCTGATCGATACCCTGCGTTCCATGGATCGGCCGGTGTAGAAGTTGATGCCGCCGGTGGCACCTGCGTCGATTTGGGGATTGAGTTTCTTGCGATCCAGATCGGACGGATTGAGCAGGTATTCCACTCCGTCAATGACATCTTCGTAGGGGATGAGTATCCGGCCGTCCCGCCACCGAATATTATCCGTATCGGTCCGGGCCAGAACCAGCGCATCGGCCTGACCGCCGATCAACCAGTCAATGCCGGAATCCTGGTAGATCATGATCATGTTGGGTACATTCGGGTTATCGATGTCCGGGGCATCGGGCTTGTAAAATTCAAAATCGGCTCCCCTGTGATCAAAACTTTCCGGGGCATTGACCGTGTGATCAATGGCATCCACGGCGCAGATGATGAACTCCCCGGGTTCAATGGGATAGTCGGTGCCGGATCCGGGGAACATCCAGACGTTGCTCGAATGTATGAATTCCGGGTCGTCGATGAAGTTGAGCCCGAGGTAGGCGCTGGCATATACCCTGGCCACCACCAGCCCGTCCAGATAGAGCGTGGAGTCGGTCTGGTTGAAAAATTCGATGAAGCGGTCGAAAAAGTAGAGACCGGCACCCGGGGGGCCTGAGGCATAAATCTCACTGAAGACGATCGGTGCGCCTTCAAAGATGAGCTCCAGCGGGACGATGACAGGTTCGTCCTGACCGGGTCGGATCTCAACCGAGGAAACCGACCGGTTCACCAGAGAGTAGTTCTCATCGGCAAGGTCAGGCAGCTGTTCCAGCTCGGATATCAGAAGCGGCCGGCTGATGCTGAGAAAGTAACGATCGGATAACACACCGGACACTTCCACCCTGCCATTTTTATCGCTGTAATAGACATGTTCGGTGCCGTGGACATTGGAGCGCAGCTGCACCCGGGCGCTGTCGACACCGGAATGCCCGTGAAGCTTTTCCATGGTCCCGGACTCGTCCACAATCTGAAGCACTACGGTGGACTCCCTTTCACGGGAAGAGGGTTTGTCACGCTGGGAGACCACATCATCACAGCCTGACCAGAGCACCGGTATGAGCACCAATGCCGCAACAAGCAGACTTGTGGTTATGATGCGAAATGGCTGGTAAGGGGTACCGGACATTCCAGAATCCGATTTAACGTGTAATTTCATAACTGACTCGTTGAACCATTGATATAAAAACCTTTCACAATCCCGGACATTCATGCATACCGGAAATTAAAACTGGTAGCTGAATTCCACTCCATAGAATATGGGTGGATTACGCCTTTCAAAACTCTGTATGGCGTCGGCAGTACGGCGCAGCTGGTAACGGGGACGATGGTTGAAGATGTTGTTTACAAAGAAAGTTACTTCAGAGCCCCGGAACAGTGACTTGCTTACGTTCACGTTGAGCAGCCAGCGGTTCGGACGGACTTCATCCAGAAGCTGGAAATCTTCAAATCGGCGGCGCAGATCGACGTAGCGCTCATCGGCACGCTCATCTTCGGGAATCATGACAGTTTCCTGGTCGGGGGTGAAGTAGCCGATGGCCAGGGTGTCTGCGAGACCGTCCCTGCCGTCAATCTGGAAGAGCTGCTGTTGCAGATGGACGGTGAGCCAGAGTCCCAGTGACCGGGACTGCACTTCGGCCCGGTAGTTGAACAGCAGATTGCGGTCGTACCGCTCTTCGGTGCTGTAGATGGGCATGACAAACCGGCCGAAATCGTTGTTGAACCTGCGAGTTCCATACTGAATTCCCTCAGATGTACCGCGCTTGTTGTTTATGTAGGCGGCGTCCATGCGGAAAGCGGTGTTGATGGACTGGATGCGCCGGGTGCGCAGGCTGAATTCCACACCGTGTGAACGGTGCCATCCGTCATTGAGGTAGAGCGGGAAGCTTTCAAGCAGGGTATCCCTGACCACACCGGTTTCCTGATCCGGCCAGTCGGGCCAGGAGTACTGATAAAAAACGGTAGGTTCCCTGAAGGTCCGGAACATGTTGTCACTGCGGTTCATGAAGCCGGTGAGGCTGACTCCAACATTGCCAATCTGCTGGTCGAGACTGACTTCATACTTCTTCTGCTGGTAGCCTTTCAGGGTTGGGTTCGCCTGTTCCCGGATGTAGGTGGATACCAGGGCGAAGTTCTGCCTCGGATCGGAGGGGTCCACCACCGAAACCGTATCCACAATATCATAGTAGCGCTCCTGGGCGAAGATCATACCCATCGGTGGCGATTTGCTTGTTTGACCGTAGCCGAAGCGCAGCCGGGTGTCGTTGGTAAGGTGCAGCGAGAGGTTGATGCGCGGGTTCAGGAAAGAGCCGTTGTAGGATTCGATCAGCGATCCGTCACCAGTGAGGGCCCCGAGGTTCAGTTCGGTGGGACGGTAGACCTCGTAGCGGAAACCGGCCTGGAGCCGGAAGGGTATGCCGATGCGTCCAGAGATATGATCCTCCACATAAATACTGAGGATGTTGTAGGCAGGCAGATCGTTGTAGCTGCGCAGCCGGGGAGTGGGGTTGGTCAGGGACGGCGGGTAGAGCGGGTTGAAGTCGATGCCATCACCCCGGTTGAAATCGGACCGGAATGTGACGCCCGTAAGCAACTGGTGATAGATGCCACCTGTCTGGAACTGCCAGCGGTGGTTCAGGTCCGAGTAGATGTTCCAGACCGATCCGTTGATCCACTGCCTGCCCAGGTAGCTGCCGAAGACGATTACCCCACGGTTGGTTCCCTCCTGATTCGACAGGGACACCACCATGTTGTCACGCGAAATCAGCTGCTGCTGGTAGGAGTTCTGGCGGATGTGGTTCACAGACCAGTTGGCTCGAAGCCGGCGTGACGAGCTGAAATCATATCGGACCTCCCCGGAATACCGCACCGTCACATCCCGGTTGTACCATGCCTGGCGCAGTGCGTAGCCGGGCTGTTCCTTGCGCTCGTCCAGCGAACGTGTTCCGTAGAGCCGCTGGCTCAGCTCCCAGTTTTCCGCCTGCCGGCGCAGCGTAATCTGACCGGAAAAACGGGTATAGCCGTCATCGGCAATTCGGATATCGTTGCGGGCGGATGCCACATTGGCATTGGCATTGAGTACCCAGCCGGTTTGCCCGAGACGGGACCCCCCGGAGGCATTGAATTCGGTGATATTGGGATTGTAGGTGACTTTCATGCGCAGCGGCTCGGGACGGGACCTGGTGCGCACGATCAGCGCGCCGTCGGTAAGGTCGCCGTACTCGGCAGACGGGATACCGCGGATGATGGTAACCTCTTCAATATTTTCGGCCGTGATCTGCCGCAGGTCCAGCCCCCGGTTCGCCGTATTGGCCCCGATGCCGACCTGAAGATTCGCATTGTTCGACAAGGGAATCCCATCCACCATAATCTGCGTACCCATGGCATCCCCGCCGCGTATTACGGCCTGCTCGGGCGAGCTGAGCGTCGGATTGGTGGTAGACACCCCGGGCATGAGCTGCAGGAGGTTCCCGAGACTGGTGGATGCGGTATGTTGTATCTCGCCGGATGTAATCACGGTTCGGGTGTCGAGTTCACGAGACAGCAGGTCGTCCGGTGCCACGACGGTAATGGCGCCGATTTCGAAATAGGTCGGGATAAGATGATACTCGCGATGGACCTGCTCCCCCCGTTCAACCACAATCGTGTCCAGGATGGCTTCGTATCCCAGCATGGTAACCTGCAGGGTCCAGGTGCCGGGCCTGACCGGAATCTCAAACCTGCCGTTTGATCCGGTTGAACGTCCGGTAGACAATTCGCGAATGAGCACCGAAACATTTTCAGCTGGATTTCGGTCCTCGTCAAAGACACGGCCGGTGATGCGGGACCCGTCGGTCTGCGCATGCGCCGGCAGGCACAGAACAAGAACTAAAATGATGGAAATGAATGATTTCATCATCTACTAATGAGAAGACAAATACGTCCAATTAAAACATTCAATGTAGCGAGCTATCTACAGACCTGTGACCATGAGACCTGCTACACTTTAAAAAAAATGTGCCAACCCAATCCCAATATGTGTTTCCTGCAATCTGCAGAAATTTGAACTGATTTTCAATACATACCGTTATGCGGCTAACCCTGTTATTGTTTGGAATCTCACCTTTGGGGTGGGTATATTCCAACCGTTCTGCTAATATGTGGCTAACTATCATAATTCTCAAATAAAAAAATCGGAATGAGCGTACTAGTTGGAAAAGATACCCGGCTTATCGTCCAGGGGTTTACCGGAAATGAGGGCACTTTCCATGCCGAACAAATGATCGCGTACGGAACCAATGTCGTCGGGGGTGTCACCCCGGGCAAAGGCGGTACCCGCCATCTTGACCGGCCCGTCTTCAATACCGTGGCAGAAGCAGTCGAAAAGGAGGGGGTGAATACCTCGGTAATCTTTGTGCCGCCGGCATTTGCCGCAGACGCCATTGCCGAAGCCGCATTGAACGGAATCGGCCTCATCATCTGCATCACAGAGGGTATTCCCGTCAAGGACATGATCGTTGCACGGGAGATCGTCCGGCGACACGGGTCACGGCTTATCGGCCCCAACTGTCCCGGCGTCATCACTCCGGGCGAGGCCAAGGTCGGAATCATGCCGGGCAATGTCTTTGCACGCGGACCTATTGGGGTTATATCCCGCTCGGGCACATTGACTTACGAAGCCGTAGACCAGCTGACGAAGATCGGGCTGGGACAAAGCACGGCCATTGGCATTGGCGGGGATCCGGTCATCGGGACCAAGCACCGCGACGCCGTTGCGCTCTTCCAGGATGACCCCGAAACCGAGGCCATCGTGCTTAGCGGCGAGATCGGCGGATCCGACGAAGAGGATGCGGCGGCCTGGATCAAGGATAACGTCACCAAGCCGGTGGTAGCCTTCATCGCCGGACGCACCGCTCCACCGGGGCGCCGGATGGGCCACGCCGGAGCCATCGTTTCCGGTGGAAAGGGAACGGCCGACGACAAGATCAAAGCCCTCAGGGAGGCTGGTATCACCGTTGCCGAAAGCCCGGCACTCATTGGCGAGGCCGTCAAATCTCTGCTCTGACCTGCCCGCCCGTTTTTGTGTCCCAACCTCACGTGACAGTAGTCCGCGCATGAAGGCCACCCGCTTTTCCATGACCTTGTACATATCGCTGCCGGTGCTGGCTTCGGCCTGCTCGGTGGTGATGATCGCCCACTTTGTGATGCTGGCAGAAGGACGGATCAGCCCGGATGGCCGGTACGGTGACATGTTTGCGTACATCGCAATGGCAGAGTCATTCGCTTTTTTCGGCTCCGAAATCATCAGTTTCCGGGTGCTTGCACCACTGATCAGCGGGACGATAGCGCTTGTGTTCGGGCTCACCGGTGAGGAGAGCATCGGGCTGCTGACAGGATCCCTGAATTTTGTCTATCTGCTGCTTGGTTTCGGGTGGATGCATTACCTCTCCATGAAGGAGAAAGGTAACAATGCGCTGGAAGTGGCCCTGCCGACCTTTCTGCTGCTGCCACTGGCTGCCTTCTGGCAGGGAATCTTCCTGGCGGTTCCGGATGCACTGATGTTTTGCATGTTCGGACTGATTCTCATCGGAGTGCTGCGGCAAAAAACGGTCCTGCTGATCCCGGCGGTTCTGGCCGGGGTATGGGTTTCCGAGTGGCTCTTTCTCGCGGTGCTCCTCCTGCCCCTTGCCGATTATCTGCGCCGGTCTTTCTGGCCGCAGGGATACACGGCATTTGGACTGGCGGCATTGTTCTACCTGGCCGTACCGCTGTTCACCCAGATTCCCGAGGCACACCTGGTCTACCGACCGGAAAGCTGGATCAGCCACACCGTCGAGCAATTTGCCGGACGGTCCCTTTCCCTGATGCGCGCTTTCTGGCTGAGCTTCACCCTTGCACTTCCTTTCATGGGCTACCGGATTTATGAGACAGGATGGAACCGCGTGAATGCGGCTCTTTCGATCTGGTTTCTGGCAGTTTTCATGCTGGTTTACCTGCTTGCACCGGACACTGTTCCGCGGATTCTGTTCATGACCATGCCGGCGCTGGTGCTTTGGCAGTACCGTCTGCCGACGTTTCAGGCCATGAACGTACCCCTTGACCGGGCGGGAGAATCGGAGATGGGATGAACAAGGTTTTGAATGGATCGCTTGTCCGCAGTGTTACCGTAGACAAAACGCACAGAATAATTGTCACCCTCTAGAGAGGAGCAATCATGGATCTGAGTCTATATCAACAGCATTTCATTGTCACCGGATGCAGCTCCGGTTTCGGAAAAGCCATCACTGAAGTTCTATGCAGGGAGGGCGCCACCGTCACCGGTGTGGCGAGAAGGCAGGATCCTCTATCCCAGGTGCACCATCAGTGGCCCGACCGGTTCACCCCCATCCAGGGTGATGTCGGAAAACCCGAAACCCTGGATCGCCTGCTGCAGGCCACATCAGACGAACCGCTGCATGGACTGGTCCTGAACGCCGGCGGTCCGCCCGCAAAAACTGCGGCTCAGACGGCGATCCGTGACTGGGATGAGGCATACGCATCCGTTTTCCGCTGGAAGGCAGACCTGGTGCTCCGGCTTCTGCCACGCTTCCGGGAGGCCGGTTACGGACGGATACTTTTCGTGGAGAGCCAGTCCATCAAGCAACCCATACCTGTCCTGGCACTGAGCAACTCCATGCGCGCCGCCGTGGCCGGTTTTGCCAAATCGCTATCCCGGGATGTTGCCCGTGAAGGCATTACGGTCAATATCCTGGCGCCGGGCGCCCATGATACACCGGCCATAAAGCGGGTCATCGCCTTCAATGCCGAAAAAAGCGGCATAACGCCGGATCAGGCCAGAAAAAACATGGAAGACGGCATACCCGTAGGCCGTTTTGGCACGGCCGGAGAGCTGGCAGGGCTGGCCGCCTGGCTGCTTTCCGTCAACTCCGGATATGTCACCGGCCAGACGATCAGCCACGACGGCGGCACGGTAGCCGGCCTTTTTGGCTGATGCGGTCAAACATGAATCATGACAGCTGGCATTCATAATCTGTAATTCGCAATGGAACAAATCTGGCATCAACAGACTCTCCGCCTCACTTCCAAACCGCGCGGCTTTCATCTCGTCACCGATGAGATCGTCAGGCAGCTCGAACAACTCGATGAGATCCGGATCGGACTGGCACACATCCACATCCTCCATACCAGCGCCAGTCTGACACTCAATGAAAATGCCGACCCCTCGGTCCGGGCGGATTTTGAAACACACTTCACGCGTACCGTCCCCGAGGACACTTCGCTGTATCAGCACACGCTGGAGGGGCCCGATGACATGACCTCGCACATCAAGGCATCCATCCTTGGCAGCTCCCTTACCCTGCCAATACGTGACGGACGCCTTGCCCTGGGGACCTGGCAGGGCATCTATCTCTGCGAGCACCGCAACCATGGCGGCAGCCGCTCCGTTATCGTGACGCTTACCGGCACCGGCTGACCGGGTCCGCCCCCGTCCGGCTACCCTCTCACGGCAAAAAAAATGGTGAACTTGTGCGGCAATTTATTTAGATTAAGTCTTAATAGATTCAATGAACCGCCATTATTTCCACACAATGCACAAGTCACTGATAGAATTGAATTTAAGAGAAGAGGCCGAAATCGTTTCTTTCAACGGAAGCCCTCTGATGAACCGCCGGCTTGAAGGAATGGGGATCCGCCAGGGGAAAAAAATTTGCAGGATCAGTTCACAATATATTCGCGGCCCCGTCATCATCAGCGTGGACGGCCACCAGGCGGCCATGGGCCGCGGCATGGCGGCCAAGCTGATCGTCAAACCGGCAAAAACGAACGGGGTTTGAGGAGAAGCGGATGCGTGTCTTGCTCATGGGCAACCCGAATGTCGGTAAAAGCGCAATTTTCTCGCGGCTGACCGGCTCCCACGTGGTGGTATCCAACTATGCCGGCACCACGGTCGAGTTCACGCAAGGTGTGCTACGCACCGGTGACGACAGCATGGAAGTGATCGACGTCCCCGGCACCTATGCCCTGGAGCCTACCAACCGGGCCGAAGCGGTTGCCTCGGACATGATTCCGGGCGGTGATGTGGTTATCAATGTGCTGGATGCCACCCAACTGGAGCGCGGACTTTACCTGACGCTGCAGCTGCTCATGACCGGCAAACCGATGATCATTGCCCTGAACGTGTGGGATGAGGCACAAAAAGCAGGCATCCGGATTGATGCCGGCATGATGGAAGAATTGCTCGGAGTCCCCGTCATCCCGACGTGCGCACTGACCGGCGAGGGCATCATCCAGCTGAAAACCCGGCTGCCGGAAGCCCGCAGCAGCGCCCGCATTACGGATAATGGCGTTACCCTGTGGCAAAAGGCAACGGATATCAGCAAAAAAATCCAACAGAAGCCCGACCGCCAAACCACCTTTCGCGACAAACTGGACCATACTACGGTACACCCGGTTTACGGTCCGCTTTTCGCCCTTTTTGTGCTGCTGTTGAGTTTCGGCTTTGTGGCTTATTTCGGCGAGTTCCTGCACGAGATCCTTGAGGGTATTTTCGCTTTTCTCTGGCTCCCGGTTGCCCTGTGGATGTCAGGTTTGCTTGGAAGCGAAGGGCTGCTGCACGATATCCTTATCGGGGGGCTTATCGATGGCGAAATCCACTTTGAAGAGTCGTTCGGCCTGCTGACAACCGGGCTCTTCATTCCCCTGGCCGTTGTCCTTCCCTACATTTTCAGCTTTTACCTGGTCCTGAGCCTGCTGGAGGATGTCGGCTATCTGCCCCGCCTGGGTGTCGTTGTGGATGCGTTCATGCAGCGGCTGGGCATTCACGGACTGTCCATCGTGCCGATGATGCTCGGCATCGGGTGCAACGTCCCGGGCGTGATGGCCGGACGCATGCTCGAAACACGCAAGGAGCGTTTCATCGTGGCCACACTTATCGCCATCGTAGTGCCCTGCATGGCGCAGCAGGCCATGGTCATCGGTCTGCTTGGGCAGGCCGGCATAGCCGGACTGGCAATCGTCTATGGCACGCTCTTCCTGCTCTGGATAGTGATGGGCTTTTTGATGAATCTCTTTCTGAAAGGGGAATCACCCGAAATGCTGATTGACCTGCCGACCTACCGCATGCCTTACTGGGAATCACTCTGGAAGAAAATCTACATGCGAATGAGCGGGTTTATCCGCAGCGCGCTGCCTTACGTGCTGCTTGGGGTGTTTGTGGTGAACCTGCTCTACACGCTGGGGGCCATCGATTACATAAGCCGGGCATTTGCGCCGGTGATAACCGGGCTGTTTGGACTGCCGGGCGAAGCAGGCGGTGCACTTATCGTCGGATTTCTCCGAAAAGATGTTGCGGTGGGCATGCTCGCACCGCTTGGTCTGGATCTGAACCAGCTGATCGTTGCAAGTGTTGTATTGATGGTCTACTTCCCCTGCATTGCAACTTTCGTGGTGCTTTTCCGGGAAATAGGCCTTCCGGATCTGCTTAAACTTACGGTTATCATGATTCTTGTGGTGATTCTGACGGGCGGCGGGCTTCACCTGCTGCTCCGGCATGCGGGGTTCTGACAATGTGAAAGCCCCTGACGGCTTACTGCGGCTTCATCCCGGGTCCACATTCGGTCGTACTGGCAACTGCCGGCAAAGACGAGTGGATTTGGCCCCGGACAACGGATTATGACAATAAAATAAAAGGTAGAAAATGATGACAATCACATGCATTACCAACAAAACCCGCCGGTTTCTTTTGTGGGCGGGAATGCTGCTCGTGCTCATGCTGCCGGGACGGGTTCCGGACACCGCAGCCCAGTCACTGACCATCTATTCCGGAAGAAGCAAGGCCCTTGTGGAACCGCTGATCCGAAAATTCGAGGAAGAGCATGGCATCCGCATGAACGTGCGCTACGGCGGCTCCACCCAGCTGGCTGTCGCCCTACTGGAGGAGGGCCGGCGCACACCCGCTGATGTCTTCTGGGCCCAGGATGCCGGGGCGCTTGGCGCCGTACACCGGAACGGCATGTTTGAACCGCTGCCGGAGGAATTGCTATCATTGCTTCCGGCACAACTCCATAATTCCGAGGGAACCTGGATTGCCACCAGCGGGCGGGCCCGTGTGATGGCCTATTCCACCTCCCGTGTGGATGCGGACCTTCTCCCGGAGTCCATCTTCGGTCTTGCAGACAGGCGTTGGCGCGGACGAGTGGGGTGGGCCCCGAGCAACGGATCATTCCAGTCCCTCTTGACGGCCATGCGGCTGCTGGAAGGAGACGATGTCATCCTGCAGTGGCTGCATGACATGAAAGCCAACAACACCCAGGGGTATATTAACAACAGCGCCCTGCTGCAGGCAGTCGCCGCCGGGGAAATCGACATCGCCCTGACCAATCACTATTATCTGTTTCGTTTCCGGGAAACGGATCCGGACTTTCCTGTTGAACAGACCCTGTTTGCCGATGGCGATTCGGGTAATCTGGTGAACGTAGCCGGAATCGGCATGCTCACAACGTCCCGCAACAGGGATGCTGCCCTCAAATTCATGAAATTCCTGCTTGAACCGGAAAACCAGGAGTGGGTGACCCGGGAGGTTTACGAGTATCCGGTGCTGGAAGGTATATCAACCAGGTCCGTTGACACCCCGCTCAGCGACATCCAGGACGTGAGTCCCGATCTTGATCTGGACGATCTCAGTGACCTGAACCGCACCCTGGATCTGCTTCGGAGAGCAGGGCTTCTGTAACCGGCATACGGCCGCCTTTTGTAACACATACTGATACACAGACTTTGCTGCGAAAACTTTCCGAAATATTCCGCATACAAAATCTGCCCTCCTGGTACTTTCTCACGCCGGCGGTGCTGGTGGGGATCTCCGTGCTCATCCCGCTGCTTTACCTGCTGATCAGGGCCCTGGAAGCCGACACGCAGCTCTCCCTGGAGCTTATTTTCCGCTACCGGAACCTGCAGCTGCTTTACAATACCCTGATGCTGGCCCTGGGAACCCTGATTGTGGGCACGCTGATAGCCCTTCCGCTGGCATGGATCACAACCCGCACGAACATACCCGGCCGGAAGATACTGACCCTGATGGGCGTGCTGCCTCTGGCCATACCCGGCTATGTCATGGCGTATGCCCTGCTGGGATTCACCGGAGCGAATGGTACACTGGCACTGGTTTTCGGCCTGGAACTGCCCCGTCTCAGCGGCTTCACCGGAGCGCTGACAGCCATCAGCCTGTACACGTTCCCGTATCTTTATCTCAACTTCCGTTCGGCGCTGGCCGGCCTGGATCCGTCCCTGGAAGAAGCCTCGCGGTCGCTTGGCTACCGGCCGGCCGAAGTGTTCTTCCGCGTCACGATGCCGCAGCTGCGTCCCGCCTACTATGCCGGCACACTCATCATTTTCCTCTACGTGCTGGGTGATTTCGGGGCGGTTTCACTCATGCGGTTCGAGACCTTCAGCTATGCGATCTACCTGCAGTACGCGGCCTCGTACGACCGTGTTTACGCCGCGTGGCTGGCCCTGATGCTGCTGGTGCTCACCTCCACCGCCCTCGTTGTGGAATACAAACTGCTGCGCGGACTGTTTTTTCACCGGACGGGAACGGGAAGTGAAAAAAAGGCGGGGATTATCTCCATGGGCAACTGGAAATGGCCGGCATACATATTCGTAACGGTGCTGGTGCTTCTCTCCTTCGTGCTGCCGGTAAGCACCATTCTCTTCTGGATGATGCAGTCCTTTGACACACAGCAACTGGCCAGCCTGCAACGGGCCCTGACGGCATCGGCAATGGCATCGGCACCGGCGGCCCTGCTGGCAACGGCGCTTGCCGTGCCGTTGGCCTACATCGGGGTGCGTCATCCATCGCGGCTCACGCGCGGACTCGAACGCATTGCCTACCTGGGTTACGCCACTCCGCCCCTTGCCTTTGCCCTGGCGTTGATTTTTTTCACCCTCAATGCCGTTCCGGTGCTCTATCAAACGCTAACCCTTCTGATCCTGGCCTATGCCCTGCATTTTCTGGCTGAAGCCATCGGCCCGGTGCGAAGTGCACTGTACCAGGCATCGCCCCGGATGGAGGAGGCGGCCCGGTCACTGGGTTACGGGCGCCTCAAGGCCTTTTTCCTGGCAACATTTCCTGTCATGCGGAACGGTCTGATCGTCTCTGCCGCTTTTGTATTCATGTCGGCAATGAAAGAGCTGCCCATTACGTTTCTACTGGCGCCCGTCGGTTTCCAGACTCTTGCCGTCAATGTCTGGAGCTATACCGCCGAAGCCATGTTCAGTCAGGCGGCTCCCTATGCACTTGTAATTTTGTTATTTTCGACGTTGTTTGTCGGGTTGCTCTTTGCCCGCGAATGGACATCGCGTTAATTTGAACCAAGACGTCACAGCTGGTATCCATGGAAACCCTTCTGAAAACAACCGGGCTCACGAAGTCATTCGAACCCTCCGAAAAGGTGGTTGACAGGGTTTCGTTTACCGTCAACCGGAATGAGATTTTTGCTCTTCTGGGTCCGAGTGGATGCGGAAAAACCACTACACTGCGCATGATCGCCGGTTTTGAGCATGCCGATGAAGGCGAAGTAATACTGAACGAACGCACTCTGACCCGAAACGGCCCGGCATACAACCGGCCGGAGTCGGGCGCTGCCGGTGCCGGAGGGGACAAAACCGCTGCAGGCAACGGAGCCACATCCACCCATTCGGAATACTTGGAGCCGGAAGAGCGTGGAATCGGCTTTGTTTTTCAGGATTACGCACTTTTCCCACATCTATCGGTCATACGGAATGTGATGTTCGGGCTGCGGAAGGTGCCGCGCAAGCAGCGTGAGGAACGGGCGCTTGAGATACTATGCATGATGGGTCTTCGGGAATTCCGGAACCGGAGTCCATTTGAGCTTTCAGGCGGACAGCAGCAGCGTGTCGCCCTGGCCCGGGCCATTGCGCCCACCCCGGAGCTTATTCTGCTGGATGAGCCGTTTTCCAACCTGGATGCCGTACTGCGGCAGTCCACCCGGGATGAGATCCGCTCGCTGCTGAAAAAAGCCGGCATGACGGCCGTGCTGGTGACCCATGACCAGGAAGAGGCGCTCTCGTTTGCCGATCGCATCGCTGTGATGAACAACGGGCGCATCGAGCAGATCGGAACGCCGGAAGAGGTCTACTACCGTCCGCGCACCCGCTTTGTTGCCCAGTTCCTTGGCACCACCAATCTGATCACCGCCGAAGCCATCGGCGCCACGGCGCTCACCGAGTTCGGACGGGTCAACCTGGATCGTCCCGCCACCGGCCGGGTCACGCTCTCCATCCGGCCCGAGCACCTTACGGTGGAAAAGCCCAACCGCCACTACGACAATTACCTGGGAGAGATCATCTCAAGGGAATTCAAGGGCCATGACATTACCTACAGGGTGCGCATCAAGGCCAGGGAATGCCTTGTGCACACGGACAACCGGCACCATTTCCGTGCCGGCGATCAGGTGAATGTTCGGCCGCTTGAGACGGCGGTGGTTCTTGAGGAGCCGGATCTGAACGTTGCTTTTAATACCGGCATGCGGAAGTCCTGAGGCCATGTGGCAAATCCCGGCGAAAAAAACAGGAGCGGGCCACCCGGGCCTGTCAGACTTGCCGGGTCGGTCGGTCCTGCAAGGTCACCTTCAATCCTCCCGGGTCACTATCAGTCCTGAAAATCGACAAGTATGGCTGCATAGTCTTCCAGTTTCCTGATGTACACTTCCTGAAGCAGCGGGGAGGATATCATGAAGTCAGCCGAGGACCGGTTACATGCCACCGGAGTGTTGTAGACCACAGCCAGACGGAGCAGCGCCTTCACATCGACATCATGCGGCTGGGCGGACATCGGATCCCAGAAAAAGATCATCAAATCGATTTCTCCATCCGATATTTTTGAGCCGACCTGCTGATCGCCGCCCAAAGGTCCGCTTTTGAACCGGTGCACATCCAGTCCAAGCTCATTGGCGATGATGCCACCGGTAGTGCCCGTACCGTACAGTTCATGCTGAGCAAGCAGTTCCTTGTTCCAACGGGCCCATTCCAGCAGCTCTTTTTTGAGATTGTCATGTGCAATAAGGACAATTCTCTTCTTTTTCGCCATCGGAATTCTGTTCTGCAGTTTTTTACCGGTTGCGTAATCAACAGGTTTGGTTCCTTTACTCATTGTACTCCTCTGATTTACAGATTGAAAAGCTGTCTCAATTCAATAATCACTTAAATATAACCTTCATCCATTATAAATAGTAACCTGGTGATAAGGTGTGTGAACATTTCATTAAATTTGAGATGATGCATCCGGGGCCATGAGAAACGGGATTACCATGGCTACAGTCAAGCACTTAGCCGAAAGCGGGTGTCACCGGATAACGGCAAAAAAAAAGCGGAACCTCACATATGTGAAGTACCGCTTGCGGAGTGCGGAGAGAGTGGGATTCGAACCCACGGAGCCCCGTGAAGGGCTCAACACCTTAGCAGGGTGCCGCTTTCGACCACTCAGCCATCTCTCCGGATTTGTGGCCGCGAAAACCGGGTCGGGCCATCTGTTCGGCCGGCTTGCACATCCACAAAATCAAGAGTTCAAATATAGCCCATTTTTCATCGCAATTCAATCCCGGAAAAGAACCGGGGCGGCTATTTTTCAGCGAGGTCGGGGATCACAGGGGATGGACCAACCTCGGATTCCTCATTAATGACATAAATCTGGGCCAGGTTCCTGCCTTCCTGGGCATAGTCCATGCCGTACCCGAGCACAAACAGTGTGGGGATCTGAAAGCCGACATAATCGACATTGACGTAATGCTTGGTGGCGTCCGGCTTGTGAAGCAGGGTCACGACGGTGACCGATGCCGGTTTTTTTGCCTTGATGCGGCCAACCATGTATCTCATGGAGAGGCCGGTATCCACAATATCCTCAATCAGTATGATATGCCTGCCTTCCACATCGGCATCCAGGTCCTTGAGCTCCGTTACGTGCCCGGATGATACCTTCTCGTCACCGTAGCTGCTCAGTTTGAAGAAATCGACTTCGCAGGGAATGGTGACATGTCTCATCAGGTCTGCGAGGAAGATGAACGCGCCATTCAGGATTCCGATAAAAATGGGTTTTTTACCTTCGTAATCACGGTTGATCTGGTCTGCAAGTTCTTCGATGCGTTTGTCAATCTGCTTCTTGGTGATGTACAGGCGAAAGAGTGATCCATTGCAAACTATTGTTTCGGGTTCATAGAAACTCATGAATGATGATCCGGTTTTTGGATTAGAAGTACTGGTTGCCCTTCCGAGTGACACCGGGTGTGTTCGGCTATGATTCCCATTTCACCACTTTCCAGGCGATGTGGAAATATAACGGCATGAACTTTTGCATCAAAAGAAACCAGAAGCAAAGTCATATTTTTTTTTGCCGCCGAAACCTTTTTGTTGGTGAGGAGATCTGACAGACTTTGCGTGCCTTCCATGCCGAGCGGACGGATGCGGTCGCCATGATGCCAGGTGCGCAGCAGCATCTCTTCGGGCAGCGCGTCAATATCCAGTTGCAGTGCATGGCCTTTGCGTTTCTGCCGGTAGCGGTCAACGGCAAACGAAACCCCGGCAAGGGTCGTTTCGTGACTGCCGAGTTCAGAACGTTTCAGGACATGGCTGATGCGGCCGGACGGACCGGTGAGAATCACAAAACGGTCACGATCCCGCATAATGGCAAGACCGTGAACCATATCAATTGTGCTGCCGGTCGGCAGATGCTCCAGGTCGGCCAGGCGCTCCACCTCACCCTTGCTCCATCCGGAATATCCCGACTGCCCCGCAATCCAGTGTCTGGCCACGGCTGTTCGCAAACCGGGTGGAAGTGCGGTCCATCCGTCGCGGTCCAGGTCGGCGGCCGGTTGCATTGCGGGATGGAGACCGGTTATGTTTCGCTGTTTCGTGCCTGTTGCCGGTTCCGGCTTGGAGATAGTCACCTGTCCGGTAACGTAATCCAGCATTTCGTGATGCCGCAAACCGGCACGGGCTACCCGGTCGATATTCTGGCGCCAGGCGGGAAACGATTTGTCAAGCAGGGGAAAAACTTCGTTCCGGAGGATGTTTCGTGTGTAGCCGGATTCCAGGTTGGTCGCATCGGTGCGGTAGGGAATGCCACGGGCGCCGGCAAAGTTGAGCAGATCCTGTTTTGTTACGCCCAGCAGCGGGCGGTGCCAGGGCGGATCGGACACGACCATGCCCGTCCATTTTTCCGGTGCGGCGCCGCGCAGGAGCTTCTGGAAAACGGTTTCGGTCTGATCATCCTGGTGGTGTGCCAGGAAAATGGCACATGCTTCGTGTTTCTCCATGATGCGGCACAGCAAGTTGCGCCGAAAGTTGCGGGCATGGTCCTGGAAGTTCCCGGACTGCATTTCTGATGAGTCGTCACCGGACAGATCCCGGTGCACTTCACAGGAAATATCGTAATCGCTGCAAAACCGCCGGACCAGTTCTTCATCGGCCAGGGAATCTTCCCCCCGTTTCCCATAATTGACATGCACGGCAACAACCTGCATTTTCAGTGCCACAGCGAGTATCCAGAGCAGCACCATGGAGTCGACTCCCCCGCTCACACCGGCAACCACGGGATGCTTTTCAACCGGCAAGCCGCTATTTTCAATTTCAGCCGAGATCCGGTCAATCAGGTCTTGTTTGGATCCGGACCTGTTCATGGGTGAACGTTTTGACATCATCATTTGCTGTTAACACCATCAGGTACCCGTATTCATTAACGCCGAGGATTTTGACCGGGGTATCCTCTCTTTTTCCATCCACAAGCAGTGAGACCCATTTCCCGTAGCCCTGTATGCTCCGGTTTATGTTTCGGACAAGTTCGATATCACCTGCTTCGGCCATTGCCAGGAGCGGCTCCAGGCGGTTCAGGAAAACAGCCAGGAGCAATGCACGGTCCAATGGTTGCCCGCCTGCGTGGTGACGAATGGATGTTGCCTTGTTCTCCAGTTCCGGTGCGAAGGTCTGCTGGTTGACATTAATTCCGGCACCCAGGAGCATGCGATCCAGATTATGTCCGTTGTACCGGCATTCGGTGAGCAGGCCGGCCACTTTTCTTTCCGATATGAGCAGGTCGTTGGGCCATTTTATTACGCTTTCACAGGCAACCGTTGCCGTGATGGTTTCCCTGAGCGCCAGCATCACGGCCAGGGAGATGAGCTGCAGACGGATATTGGTTCCCGGCCGGAGTACAATGGTAAAAGTGAGATTTTCCTCCGGACTGGAATACCAGACGCGCCCGAATTGTCCCTTGCCTTTCAGCTGGCTGTCGGTCAGACACACCAAACCATGCGGGAGACGTTCATCCGGTATTTCATGCAGATAACGGTTGGTGGACTCCAGTTTCCGGTAGAACCAGAATTTCCTGCCCAGCCAATCGGTCTGCAGAAGTCGGTAAAAGGTGGAAATGTCAAACAATGCAGCGGAATGCGTTCCGATTGATTTTTCTGATTATACAAAAAAAAGGGCTCTTTTTTGAGGACGCTGCTGAAATAAAAAAACGGCCAGCCATGCCTTGCTGTGCAACCGTACCACAGCAATACACGGTTGGCCGTGCAGCCCTACTCTTCGGATGGATCAGCTGCCGATAATCAGCAGTGAATCCTCTGTTCCATACGGGTTGGTCGCGTAACCGTCGGCCGAGTCGTCATTTGCCCAGCGCTCGCCATCAAGGAGATAGCGGAAACGGTATTCTGTCTGGGGAGCCAGACGAAGCGAAATTTCCCAGGAACCGTTCTTCTGTTCCAGTTTGTTCGCTTCCGTGTCCCATTCGTTGAAGTCACCTACTACGGCCACTTCCCTTTCAGCCCACTCTTCCGGAACCCGGAATGTAACTTTGCATATGGTTCTCTTGGGAGTGAATTTTTTCTCAATCATGATATCATTTGTTTTTGATGTGATGGGGGAGATACATCGAAATCAAATATACCATATTTTTTAACCACACAAAATACATTTGCCTTAATTATTAATATAATACTTTATTTAACATTAAATAATTATGTTGTTATATGTCATTAACTTAAATAAAATTATTATGCAAGCGCTTTTCCGGTAAAGATTTTAACCAAAAAAGAAGAGCAACTTCAATTTTCTTCGGATTAAATCACTCTACTTTATAGAGTGATTGCCCTGGAGCGTTCTTCCTTGAGTTTCAATTCGTATTTATCCTGCCATTCCTTGTGGATGGCCTCCCTGTCCGCACGGGTGCTGCTGTCCATCTGGGCTTTCGAAAGTGCCTTCATTTCGTCTAGATCATGAAGGCGTACGGCCTGCTTTACCTTCGGAATAAGCCGGGGCGTCATGCTCAGTTCACGGACTCCCAGTCCTGCAAGCACAAGGGCGGCAAACGGATCGGATGCAAGCTCTCCACAGACGGCAACAGGCACTCCGGATTCGCTACCAGCATGAACCGTCATGGAAATAAGGGCCAGGACGGCGGGATGCAGCGGCTGGTACAGCGAAGCAATAAGGTTGTTGCCACGGTCCACTGCCAGTGTATACTGGGTCAGGTCATTGGTTCCGATGCTGAAAAAATCCGTATGAGCGGCATACATCCGTACCTGGATCGCAACACTTGGCACTTCCACCATGATTCCCAGCTTGATTTTGCGATCTATCGGAACTCCGCGTTTCTCCAGCAAGCTCTGTATCCCTGCCAGTTCGCTTTTCACTTCCAAAAACTCATCCAGGTTGGAGATCATTGGAACCAGGATGCGCGTGCGGCCGGGATACCTGCCGGCAACGCGGCAGATCGCCTCGAGCTGACTCTGAAGCAGCTCTCTGCGGTCCAGCAGAATCCGAACGCCTCTCCAACCCAGGAACGGATTGGCTTCTTTCGCCTTTATGTTCAGCAGCTTGTCGCCGCCCACATCCAGCAGGCGGACCGTAACCGGAGCCGAGCCGCTGCCGGCGTATGCCGTCTGACAGAACTCTTCCTGGCGGTTTTGGTCCATGGCAAGCGACCCGGAATTCATGAGCAGGGTATCTGTCCGAAGCAGTCCGATCCCCTCGGCGCGGTACTTTTCAATATTAAGAACCTCGTCCTCGAAATCGATATTGGCCTGAAGGTGGATCCTGGTGCCGCACAGGGTTTCGGAGGGCTTGTCGATCACCTTCCGCAGAAACTTTTCTTCTTCTTTCTGCCATTTGATGACGCGTGTGAAAGAACTCGAGGTTTCATCATCGGGTCGGACAATTACACTCTGGCCGAACCCGTCCAGGATAATGGTGTCGCCATCCTGAACCGTACGCAATGCGGATTTTGCACCGATGATCATCGGGATCCCCATGGCATTTGCAATGATGGAAGCGTGCGAGGTGAGTCCCCCTTCCGTGCAGATAATGCCTTTCACGCCATTACGGGCGAATGTGATCACCTCAATGGGTGACACATCCTCAGCCACCATGACGGCGTCTTTGCCAAAACTGGCAATAACCGCCAGCTGCTGCACATTGAGAATCATGCGGTCGCGAACATCCCGCAAGTCGGCAAGGCGCGAGACGAGGAAGGATTTCTCGTTGGACTTGATGAGGTCGATATAATGCTGAAAAGCATCATAGATCGCTTTTTCTGCCCGATAGCTTTTCTCATCTATGAGCCGCAGTACCATGGCTTCCAGTTCCGGATCGTTAAGAATCTCGTAATGCGCATTCATGATGTCGCGGGTGTCCGAGTCATTTCGCGAATCAGCAAAGTCAGATAGCCGTTCCATGGTCATTCCGACCGTCATGCGCGCCTGTTCGAATTTTTTCTTTTCTTCAGGCAGGCGGCTCTCTTCCACCGGCTCCGGATTGATATTGATGTTGCCTCTGGTATATAAACGTGCAATGCCCATCACCAGGCCGGTTACGGCCGTGATGCCGGTAAGCTTGATGTTAGACTCATGTGCCTGTTCTTCTTGCATAAAAATCTGCTTCTGTTTGGTATTAATCACCCCTCTTCCAGCCTGAAACCGTTGCTAAACAGAGAGGCGATCTTCTCCATGGCCTCCTGCTCATCCGGACCGTCCATCTCCAGCTCAAGCTCTGCACCCTGTTCCGCCGCGAGGGTCAAAAGACCCAGGATGCTTTTCCCGTTTATCCGGTACCCATACATATGGACGTGGAAATCCGAGGCAAACCGGGTTGCTTCTTTTACTATAAGAGAGGCCGGCCTTGCATGAATACCGGCTGCATTCTGTACAGTGACTTTTTTCTTAATCATGCGTGCAATCTACATATATCACCATAAAAAATCATAGTGGCTTCCTTCATAAAAACGCTTTTTCCGGCGGTCATTCAACCGGACTCGAATATAAGCATGCTCAAAGAGCAATTAAACGGCACAAAGTTACACTTTGACCGCACATTTCGTAACTTGCCGGCAATCTTCAATCGTTCTATCAATTCTCAAATCCGTTTTTAGTATGTCGGTAACAATCGATGATGTAAAGTACATGGCCAACCTCGCGCGCCTGCAGCTATCCGATGAGGAGGCCGGCAATCTTGTCAAAGACATGAACGACATCCTGGGCTACATGGAACTGCTTGAACAGGTCGATACATCTGACATCCCGCCGCTGGAACATGTGACTGATGCCGAGACCGGGTTCCGGCCCGACAAGGCGCTTCCCCCGCTTGACCACGAAGAGGCCCTCAAGAATGCACCGGATGCCGATTCCGACTATTTCCGGGTCCCTCGGGTAATCGACTGACAGCCGCATCCTTCCGGCAATCCAGCCCTGAAACCACACCTGCCATCTCGTTCTTGCAGCACCGGCAGCGAAACGCCAGACCATACCCGCTACACATAACACATTTATCCTCTTAACCGGAAATGGCAAAAAAACGGCGCGACCCTTCGTACAAAAAAGCATCCCGCAAAGCCCGCAGGGAAGAGCAAACCCGGGCACCACTGACCGACATCTGGGAAAAGATCCCGATGAAATTCCAGCACCTCATCATCCTGGTCTTTCTGCTGATCGTCCCTTCTTTCATCTTCAGCGAAGTCTATTTCGGCGGACAGCAGTTTGTCGCCCACGACATCCAGCAGTTCCGCGCCACCGCGCAATCGGTCATCGAATATCAGGAAGAAACCGGGGAGGATGCGCTATGGGCCTCCAATATCTTCAGCGGCATGCCCTCCTACACGGTCATCAGCAACCGGGCGTTCACGCATCTGGACACGCTCATCCGCCGCGCCTTCAACCGGATTTTCATCCCCGTGTTCCCGTTCATCTTCTGCCTCACCGGGGTCTATTTCTTTTTCTGGCTGATGGGATACCGGCCGCTGCCCTCGGCCCTGGCCGCCCTGGGGATCTGCCTGACCACCTACATACCCATCATCGTGGGGGCCGGACACAATTCCAAACTTATCGCCTATTCCTGGATCCCGTGGGTGATGGCCGGCTACTGGATGCTCTCGCAAGGTGAAAAGCGGCTGGCCGGATTGTTCCTGTTTGCCCTGGCACTCAATTTCGCTCTGCGCGCCGAGCACGTGCAGGTCGTCTACTATTTTCTGTTTCCACTGGGCATCTGGTTCCTGTATGATTCGGTGACGGCGTTCCGCGGCAAGACGCTGCCGGACTGGTCCCGGCGCGCGGCGCTCATGGTACTGGCCGGCCTGCTGGCCCTGGCCGCCAACATCCAGCCCTACTGGAGCATCTACGAGTACTCGGCCTGGAGCATCCGCGGCGGTTCGGAGCTGCAGCAGGAGGCCGGCCAAGGGTCCGGCCTGGATGTGGACTATGCTTTTGCCTGGTCGCAGGGACGCGGCGAGCTGCTCACTCTCATCATCCCTGGCAGCTACGGTGGCTCCTCGGCCGAAGGCACCTACTGGGGACCGAAAACCTTCACCAGCGGTCCGCACTATCTGGGCGCCATCCTTTTCCTGATGTTCGTGATCGGGCTGCTCCGCGCCCCCGGCACCCTCAAGTACGTCTTCCTGGGTTCCGGGCTGCTCACCCTTCTCTTTTCGCTCGGCGAGAACCTGTTCCGGTTCAACCATCTTTTCTTCCAGTACTTGCCGTTCTTCAACAAATTCCGCACCCCCGAGATGTGGCTGATCGTCACGGTTTTCTGCTTCTCGGTAATCGCGGCCATGGGCATGAAATGGGTGTATGACAGCTGGGTGGATGGGTCCCTGACCCTGCCGCGGCTTTACGTCCCGGGCGGAATCGTCCTTGCCGTGGCTCTGTTTTTCGCGCTGTTTTCCGGCTCGGTCCTCAATTTCGAAAAGGAGGGCGAGCGCGCGCGTATGGCACAGCAGGTTGCCAGCCAGCAGAACATGCGCGCCGACGACCCCCAGGTGCGTCAATTCGTGAACCGGTACATTGATCAGGAGATCAAGCCGCAGCGGGAGGACAAAGCCGCCTCCGACAGCCGGCGGCTCCTGCTGTTTGTTGTTCTTGGCGGGGGACTCCTGACCGTCACGGCCATGCGCATCGTCCCGGCTTCCTATGCCCTGGCCGGACTTGTGCTTCTCGCCGCCGTCGACCTTGCACAGGTGGGCGGAAGGTATGCCGACAAAAGCGGGCTCGTGTCCGGCGACCTCTCCAGTTATGACGCCGTCGCGCAGCAGGTGCGTTCCATCGACCGGTTCGTTGAGCAGCACAAACGTGACGGCCAGGTCTGGCCCTGGCGAACCTTTCCGCTGGGCGACAGCCCGTTCAACAACGCCGTGCCGGCCGCATTCGTCTATCCGTCCATCGGCGGATACTCCGGCGCCAAGTTCAGCCACTACCAGGATGTGATAGATCATGCCATTTTCGGAGGCGAAACCGGGCTCAACATGCAGGTGCTTAATATGCTCAACACCCGTTTCATTACCTATCCCGGACCAGTCAATATTCCCGGATGGGAGGTGGTCTACCAGGGCGATGAAGGCGTAGTCATGGAAAACCGCAACGCACTCCCCAAAGCCTGGTACGCCGACAGCATCACCGTGGCACCGCGCGCCCGTGACGCCGTTGAGGAACTGAACCGTTTCGATGCATCGCATACCGCCATTCTTATGGACACGGACCGCATCCCGGAAATCGTGTCCACTGAAAACCGGACAGCCGAGGTGACTGTCTACGGTCCGCGCGAAATCGGGCTGAGCCTGTCAACCGACGCCCCCTCCTTTCTCGTGCTAAGTGAAATCTATTATCCTGAAGGATGGCATGCCGAGCTGAACGGGGAGCCGGTACCTATCCACCGGACCAATTACATCCTGCGCGGATTCGAGATCCCGCCCGGAGAGCACCAGTTGACACTCCGCTTTGATCCGCGGTCGCATATCCTCGGCAGCCGGCTATCATGGATCTTCAACATCCTCATCCTGCTGATCGGCGCGGCGGCGCTTGCGGCGCACTACAGGAAATGGTGAGTCACAGCGACATATCCGGCGGGACGGGCACCCGGCGACGTGTGCTCGTCATTACATATTACTGGCCGCCCAGCGGCGGTGCGGGTGTGCAGCGGTTCCTCAAGTTCGTAAAGTACTTCCGTGAGCATGGTGTGGACCCCGTGGTGCTTACCTGCAGCAATCCGACCTATCCCATAACCGACACGTCTCTTATCCGGGATGTACCCGATAGCGTGACCGTCACATATGCGCGCACTCTGGAGCCATTTGGCGTGTACAGCCGGATGTCGGGGGTCCCTCCGGAACAGGCTGCCAATCCCGCCACGGTACTGGGCTCCCGGGATCTCGGACCGGTGCAGCGTCTTGCCCGCTGGCTCCGAGCCAACCTGTTTGTCCCTGATGCACGGATTGGCTGGGTCCCCTTTGCTCTCAGAAAAGCCCGCAAGATCATCCGCGAGTACCAAATTGATACGGTGATTACGACCGGTCCGCCCCACTCCACCCATTTCATCGGAAAGGCGCTAAGGAAACGTCCCGGTATCCGCTGGATTGCCGATTTCCGCGATCCCTGGACCGACATCCACTACAACCGCGCCCTCCCGAGAACCCCGTTTGTCCGCAGGCTGGATACCCGCTTCGAAACCTTGATACTTCGCCTCGCTGACGAAATCACGGTGACGGCACCAGGTACGGCACGCTACTTCTCGCTCAGGGTGGATCGCCGGTACCATACGATCACGAACGGATTCGATCCCGATGATTTTGGTGACATGGCTGATGCCGGACGCGGTGAAAATGCCGCGCTGGGTGGCGCCGCCGGAAAGAAGCTGGCCGCAACAGGTCCGGCCGGGGCCGGCGACAGCCATTCGCAGGACGGGCAGCCCTTCATCATCCGGCACGTCGGCAGTATAACCGAGACGTCGGTGCCGGTCAGCCTGCTGCATGTGCTGTCCCGGTACCCCGAAGGCACAATTCGCCTGGAATGCATTGGTGCCACACATTCTGATATCCAAAAACTGTCGGACAAGATGAATCTGGGCTCCCGCATGGCCATCCACCCATACGTGCCGCACCGGGAGGCGACAGCGCTCATGCAGCAGGCTGACCTGAACCTCGTCGTGGTTCACCGCTCCGACGACAGCCGCATCCTCATCCCCGGAAAAATCTACGACTACCTGAAAGCCGGAAAGCCGGTGCTGGTTATCGGTCCGCCCGAAGGCGATGCCGCTGCCATCGTCCGATATTGCCGCATCGGCAGAACGTGCGCCTATGAGGATGAAGAAGGGTTGATGCGTTATCTCAACGAGCTGATGGACGGCAGAAAGCACGGCAGCCCGGCGCCCTCCCCCGGGCCCGACCCGCAAGCCATTGAAACCTTTTCCAGACAGCAGCTTACCCGGCGCCTGGCCGCACTGGTACATGGCACGCCGTTGCCGGAACCGGATTTCCGCCGGGTGCAGGAAACGCCTGAGGAGTGACAAACACTGGTCCGAAACCACAATAAACAATAGCCATTCGACACACAATCCACCTGAAACCATGCCGCTCATCCCCTACGATCCGCACCAGCGCCGCTACCGCCTCACACTTGATTTCATGGAGAACCGCATCGAAAAAGATCAGACCATCCTTGATCTCGGTGCGGACAACCCCTTTTCGGCCATCCTCAGGAAAGAGGGGTACCGGGTGTTGAATACCGGCTTCGATCTGGACAGGGAACCGGAGAAAGTGGCCGAATACCAGGCCGATATCTGCACTGCGTTCGAAATATTCGAGCACCTGCTCAATCCCCTGGGCGTGCTGGAGAAGCTGCCGGCGAACCGTCTTTTTGCATCGGTGCCGCTGCGGCTCTGGTTTGCCCCGGCCTATCGCAGCAAGAGCGATCCGTGGGACCGCCACTTCCACGAGTTTGAAGACTGGCAGTTCGACTGGCTGCTGGACCATGCCGGCTGGAAGATCGTCCGTCGCGACAAATGGACGAATCCTGTTCTGAAGCCGGGTTTCCGGCCCCTTCTTCGATTGTTCACACCGCGCTGGTATATTGTGGAAGCGGTGCGCAATTAGCGCCGGAAGTGCTTGCTACTTATTTTTTTACTATTATTTACGGTTTTGGACTGACTACTGAAACGTCATGCTTTCTTACGGAATTATTACGCCCGCCCACAACGAAGAGCCGTTCCTCGAGGATTTCATGCGCTCCGTGATCTCACAGACATGGAGGCCCGATGCTTTTGTCATTGTGGATGACGGGTCTGATGACAGCACGGCAGAGATTGCGCGACGGCTGGCAGCCGCTCACGACTGGATCCATGTTGTGGAGCGTCCCGGTGAGCCGCATCATCAAATCGGCTCCAAGGTGGTCGAAACATTCCGCTACGGTCTTGACCGGTTCCCTGACAACACCTGGGATGCCGTTGTCAAGCTTGATGCCGATCTGATTCTGCCTCCCGACTACTTCCAGCGGGTCTTGCAGCAACTTATCGACGAGCCCGAAACGGGCATTTGCGGGGGTGTCTGCGCCGTTCCCGTGCAGGATCCAGCCGGCAGGGAGACGGAACAACGCGAGGTGGAGAAGCTGACCGATCTGTACCATGTCCGGGGCCCCATCAAAACCTATCGCATGGCCTGTTACCGGGATATTGGCGGACTGCCCTCGATCTACGGCTGGGACACGCTGGATGAACTGTTGGCAGAATACCACGGCTGGAAGATCCGCGTGCTGCCGGACCTGGTGGTCACCCACCGTCGCCCCACCGGTGCCAAAACACCTCCGCTCCGGCTGCATAAAATGACCGGCGAGATGTTTTACCGCCTTGGCTACGGTCCGGTCATCTCACTGGTCGCATCCGCAAAGCGATTCCGGATGAAGCCGTTTGTCATCTCTACCCTTTGGAGCTACCTCGGTTATCTGAAGGCGGCGCTGAAAAAACCGGAGCAGTATGTTACTCCGGCACAACGTATATTTATCCGGAAATTGAGATACCGCAGGATGCGGGAAAAAATCGCTGCAAATCGTGCACACACTTCTTAATTCAGCAATAACGCAATTTTGGGACATCCGAAATCAGGTCGCCTCAGATGGGTGTGATTCTTAGACAGAGCTTTGCCAATACGATATACTCCTATGCCGGAGCGCTGATCGGATTCGTGAACGTCATCTGGCTGTTCCCGTATGTGCTGGAAGCGGAGCAGTTCGGCCTCACGCGGGTCATGATCTCCATCGGTATCATCGGGGCGCAGGTGGCAAGTCTGGGAATGGGCAATGTGACCATACGCTTCTTCCCACTGTTCCGCAACCCCGGGCGCCGCCACTACGGGTTCCTGTTCCTTGCCGCGGCCATCCCGCTGACCGGCTACGTGCTGCTGAGTCTGCTTGGCTGGATATTCCAGTCGCCTGTGATCCAATTTTATTCGGATGAAAGCGCCCTGTTCGGCGACTATTACCTGCTGCTTTTCCCGCTGCTCCTCTTCATCCTCTACTTCCATATCCTGGAGAGCTACATCCGCTCGCTCTTCGACACCGTCGTTGCCACCTTTTTCCAGGATATCCTGCTCCGGCTGTTCCAGACGGCCGTCGTACTGATTTACTATTTCGGATATGTACCGTTCGGCCTGTTCATGTGGTTGTTCGTGGGCACATTCGGGCTCCAGACCCTCCTGATGCTGCTATACATCGGATACAAGAGACAGCTGTTCATCATCCCGGATTTCAGCATACTGACACGGCCCCGCATCAGGGGGATGGCAGAATACGCGGCTTACGCCTTCCTTGGAAGCGTTACGGCCATGACGCTTGGCAACATTGACATGCTCATGGTTGGCGGCATGACCACCCTGGCCGAGACCGCGGTCTACGCCGTCAGCCTCTACCTGGCCACCATGATCAAGATCCCGGCCAAGGCGCTGATGAAAATATCCCAGCCGCTGATTGCCGAGGCGCAGTACAAGAAGGATCTCGAAACCATTTCCCAGATCTACACCAAAAGCTCCATCAATCAGATGCTCGTTGGCGGCATCATCTTCATCATCATCGGTGTCAACCTGGACCACGTGTACCAGTTTCTTCCGCAGGAATATCATGCCGGCGCTTATGTGTTCCTGTTCATTGGACTGGCCAAGATGATAGACATGACCGCCGGACTCAATGCCGCCATTATCCGTACCTCCGAATGGTACCGGTTCGATCTGTATGCCACACTGCTGCTTGTGCTTCTCACCATCGGCACCAATCTCATCTTCATTCCCCTGTTCGGCATTACCGGCGCGGCGATGGCCACCGCCCTCTCCGTTCTTATCCACAATGCCACCTACGCCATTTATGTGCAGGTCCGGATGCACATCCACCCCTTCAGCAAGAAGAACCTGATGGGTGTTGCGGTCCTGATCACTGCCCTCCTTATTGCATGGGGCATACCGGAAATCACCTTCTGGCCGGTGGATCTGGTGCTGCGTACCGCTGTTGCGCTTGCCATCTCCACAACCGGCCTTTTTGTGCTGAATCTATCAGAAGACCTCCAGAATTTCATGCGTGATCTGATTGCGATGATCTTCCGCAGATACCGAGGTTGAGGCACCACCGACATCCGGCAAAACCGGTACCATCCAAAGGAATTGTGTTGCGATTGTCTTATCTTTGAGCCGATCGCAGTCTGCCTGCAATGAGATGATTATTTGAATAAAACTCCGAATCATTCCAAATGAGCAAATCCACCTTTAGCACCCACCATGGGATGACCGACCTGCTCCCCGGCGAAATTGAGCAGTGGCAGGCGCTGGAAGCACTGATCCATGAAACCGCCCGCCGGTATCACTTCCAGGAGATCCGGACGCCCGTCCTGGAGCAGACCGAGCTGATTGCCAGGGGTGTGGGACAGCTTACGGACATCGTGAGCAAGGAGATGTTCACCTTTGACCGCGGGGAGGACCATTATGTGCTCAGACCGGAGGGAACCGCGCCGGTTGCCCGCGCTTTTGTGCAGCACCATCTTGCACAGCGTGGCGGGACCCAGCGGCTTTACTACATCGGACCTTTTTTCCGGGCGGAAAGACCGCAGAAGGGCCGCCAGCGCCAGTTTCACCAGTTCGGCGCCGAGTTGATCGGTGCATCCGGCGCCATTGCCGATGTTGAGATCATCGCATTCATGACCGCGATATACAGGCAGATCGGCATCCAAAACACCTCTTTAAAGCTCAATTCCGTCGGCGACCCCTCCTCACGGGAAGCCTACCGCAAGGCGCTGCATGCCTACTTCAAGCCGCTGGCCGGCAAGCTCAGCGACATTTCGCGCAACCGGTTGGAAACCAATCCCATGCGCATCCTCGACTCCAAGGAGGAACAGGACCAGCCGCTCAAGGCGGGCGCTCCGAAAATCACCGATTACCTCAGTGCGACCTCCCTTGCTCACTTTGAATCGGTCCGCGAGCTGCTTGATCAGATGGACATACCTTACGATGTGGATCCTTTCCTTGTGCGGGGACTTGACTACTACACAGAAACCGCGTTTGAACTCACCAGCCCGGACCTCGGCTCACAGGATGCTCTGGGCGGCGGCGGACGCTACGATCTGCTGATTGAGGAAGTAGGCGGTCCGTCCACCCCGGCTGTCGGTTTCGCCTGCGGCATCGAACGGCTGATGATCGCCTGCGAAGCGCTGGGCATCTCATTGGCACAACCCGCCGGTCCGGACATCTATTTTGTCACTCGAGGCGAAGAAGCGGCTCGCTGGGCTCTGAAAAAAATGCCGGAGTTGCGAAATACCGGACTCGTTTGTACTATGGACTATTCCGGCCGCTCGCTCAAGGCGCAGATGAAAGATGCCAACCGCCAGCAGGCCAGGTTTACGGTGATAGTCGGGGAGCAGGAGTTGCAGGAAAACCTGTTTACACTGCGGGATATGGTAAAAAGCGAGGAATCGCAGGTGAAAAGTGCTGAAATTGCGGATCGTGTTGCAATAACATGAACACCGTCATCTCCAGGCGGAATAGCCACTGTTTTCACATAATTACATAACATGAACACCGGGACAGAATCCCCCGGTTACAACCACAATGGCCAGACGGTCTGAGTCGGTCTGATATGAGAACCAAGCTGATTATCTCTCTGTTGCTGCTTGCAGGATTAGTTTTCCTCCTCAACTGGGCTGCCGGACGTTATCTGTCGACCCTGGTCACGCAGCAGTTTGACCGGATCGCGCATGCCCATGACCAGATGGATTACAGTTATGAGAAGATTTCCGTCAATCCTGCATTTGGGTCGCTGACCATAAAACATCTCTCTTTCAGGCAACAAGACCGCACAACCGAGATTGAAAGCATTACCGGTTCCCTGACCCATGCCGATCTCTGGCGTGTTCTCCGGAAGGGCTCGCATGATCCTCTGCCGCACATATATTCCTTCCGTATTCGATTGGAGAACCTCGTAATCCATGATTTGCAGGAAAGAGCTGAAGTATCATATCGGCATGATGACGATGCCTTCCAATGGCTCTTCGGTGAGAGCATGAAGATTCGGAGAGCCCGGTTTCTTTACAATGGGCGGATGGATGAGCTCGTGCAGATTGCCGACAGCCAGGTGCCCCCAAAAAACAACCACCGCATCAGTATCAGCCTGGATGAGATCGAGTTTCATGAGGAGATCCCGGAGCAGCTTGCAGCTCTTCCCGTTTTTTCCGGATACCGTTTCCCCGACAATATGGATCAGGTCGCCCTGCAGATACGCTATCTGGCTGACCGGAAAATAGCAACACTCAACTCCCTCCGCATAACCGCACCCGATCTATATTTACGCGGAAACGGTGAATTCAGCTACGGAGATGATGGCTGGCCATGGGAGCCCGAATCATCACAGGTGAACTACATGCTGCAAGCAGCAACCCGTGAACTGACACGGCTGCCTCTTCCTCACAAACTGGGCCGTTTTTCCATGGACACACTCTCGGTTACCAGCAATGTCGGCTATGAAATCCGTGAGGCAGACCGGCATCCGCTGTTGATGCCCGGAGAAACGACCGCTTATCTTGGGAATATCCGGTGGTATCCATCCAATAAATTAATTCAAGAGTATGGAATGCTGCTGGGCATGTTTGGTCTGCCGGAAAACGAACTGCCGGTTAATTCAATCCGGGCCAACTGGAACACCAGAAACGACACACTCCGGATAGACAACACCGTGATATCAACGGACCCTTTTGATGCAAAACTGCACGCTGTGGTGGCCCTGTCGCCCGGTGAGCGTGCCCACAATATGGAGGGCGCCATAACTTTCACCCGAACCAGCGCGGCGTTCAATGATTTCATCGACGGAGTTGAAGGACTTTTCCGGATCAGATTTCCCCGCAGAGAAGGCCAGCTCTACTTCGAGTTCCACGGCGATCCCCAGGCGCCTGTATTCCCTTTCCTGAACGAAATGGCGCAACAGCCATAGCATGGCAACACCCTGCCTCAAAGAGCCATTTCCTCTTCCTTCTTCTCGCTGTGATACTCCTTGAAACCGGCCAGCCCCTCGTCTCCCATATAGCGTTTGAGGATGGTGGGATCGGTTTTTGTCAGATCCACCAGGATCAGTCCGTCCAGGACATCGCTAAAGTCCGGATCCACATTGAATCCCAGCAGTTTGCCTCCCAGTTTGAGGTATTGCTTCAGCAAGATTGGCACTCCTTTGTTGTCGCTTTCAAACTCGGATATGAGTTCGGATACATCTTCAAGGCTGCGGATCATGGTGCGGTACTTGGGATCCATGCCCTTGACACGGCGACCGCGGTAGGGGGTTTTGGGTTTCACCATGCGGGCCATATCCGGAAGGTAGTTGTGGAGCTTCAGGAAGGAGACCATGAGATGACGTGACATGGAGTGATATTCGCTGCTGATGCTCACGGGACCGAAAAGCACTTTGTATTTCGGGTACTTGACCACATAATGGCCAATGCCTTTCCAGAGCAGCAGAAGCGGGGCGAAACTGCGCTGATATTCGGGTCGCACGAATGATCTGCCCATCTCAAGCGCGGGATTGATCTGGTCAAACAGCGTGCTCTTGATATTGAACAGGGTGGTGGTGTACAGCCCCCTCTTCCCGAATCTCTTTATGATGTTGTCTGTCCGGCCAATCCGGTACGAACCAACAATTTCCTTTTTTTCCCGGTTCCAGACAAACAGATGCACATAGTATTCGTCAAAAGGATCCAGATCGATTGATTTGCCGGTTCCTTCAAGAGTTCCACGGAACGTCACTTCACGCAACCTGCCTATTTCATGAATCAGCTTGGGTGTCTGCTTTTTAACGGCGTGGTATATATCGAACTCGCCGCTTTCCAGAAGTTTCTGGGATGGCGGCAGGTTGCAGATTTCCTTCTCGATCTCTTCGGGCGGCACCGGATCCACAATGGGTTCCATAGTCTCACCAGTGACATTGAAGGAGACGGGTGCATCCGTTGAAGTGGCATCTTCGCCGCTGCGATTTTGCAGCATGAATGTGCGTTCACGCAGATAACTGATCATCTCCCCGTCGCTTTCGAAGGATTTCAGCTTATTGTAACCGATCACCTTCCCGATGCAAATGTCAATTTCACGACCCTTCTTGTTGATCAGCTCTTTAGGAAGCATGGCCGTGCGCAGGCGCGGATGAAGCATCCCCATCATCTGGAAAAATGTGCCGTTCACACCGTCAAAATAAATCGGCAGAACAGGTGCCTCCGATTTGCGGATCAGGGTTGCAACCGACGCTGCCCACTCCGATTCCACAACTTTTCGTTTCTTGAGGGAAAAATGTGCCACCTCACCGGCCGGGAATATTCCCAGCATGTGCTCATCGCGCAGCCACTGGATTGATTTCTTCATGGATGAAAGGTTGGCACGGGCCGATGCGCTGCCACCAAAAGGATCCACAAAAAAGAAAACATCCCGGAGCTCGGGGATGCATTCCAGCAGGTAGTTGGCCAGGATTTTGGAGTCTTCCCTGGCGGAACGGAGAATGGATGCCAGGATAATTCCCTCAAGGCCGCCGAATGGATGATTGGCTACCACGATAATCCGACCCTCCTTCGGAATACGGCTCAAATCCCGTTCCGAAATGTGGTAGCTGACGTTCATCCTGTCCAGCAGCTTGTCATAAAACGCCAGGTCGGTCTGATAATGGAGCGCCTCATTGTACAGATTGTTCAGACCATGAAAAGAGAGCAGGCGTTCCAGAGGTTTCCGGGCAACGCGGAACAGTTTTTTCCGAACAGCTCCTTCGAGCTCCAGATCCAGATTGAATATTTTTGCGGGTTTTTCTGATTCACTCATACAAACTAATCATTTCGTTCCACGTATGTCATTGTTGCACAACCGGATACATGGCCAAATGGATAACTTCATCCGGGAAATGGTTTTCATCCGGGACCGGAAAGGCAACGCCTCTTTCCGATAAAGGTTTCACTATTGCAACGTGAATACCTAACTGATAATTTTACAGGACACTCAGGCGTTGAGGATATGCCGGAATATAAGAACAAAGTCACAGCTTACCATGTCCGAAGTTGCATACCAGAAACAGGCGGCTACCAGAACCAGGAAGAAATCCAGGGCGGATGAGCCCTCACTATACAAGGTGATACTGCTGAACGATGATTATACCACCTTCGATTTTGTAGTGAGTGTGCTGACCGGTATTTTTGGCAAGTCCGTTCCCGAAGCTGTCAGTATCACAGCGGATGTTCACCGCAAAGGATCCGGCATCTGCGGCGTCTTTCCCCGCGACATCGCCGAAACCAAAGTTGACATGGTCATACAAAGCAGTAAAAAAGCCGGTTTCCCGCTCCGATGCACCATGGAAAAGGCATAACCCTCATCCCGCAACAACCTTGAAACCCATGATCACCAAGGCACTGGACCAGGTACTCCGGAACAGCTATCTGATTGCAACCCATCTCGGACATGAGATGATCACGCTGGAGCACATGCTCCATGCCATTGTCCAGGATGAGACCGGCGCCCGGATCCTTCGAAGCTGCGGAACCGACCTGGCAGCACTGGAAACCGATCTGGAAGAATATTACAGCCATATCCCGTCACGCCGGGAGAAGTCCGACGAGCCCCTTCACACCCTGGCATTCCGCCGGACGGTCCAGCGCACCCTGATCCACAGCCAGTCTGCCGAACAGGACAAAGTCGATGTCGGCGACCTTCTCATCTCCATGTTTGCCGAGGAAGAGAGCCATGCCATCTATTTCCTGGAAAAGCAGGATGTCACCCGGCTGGATGTGCTCAATTATGTGGCGCACCGCATCGCCAAACCGGGTTTTGAACAGCCGGAGGATGATGAGGAGCCCGGAGTCGATACCGGCAGTGAAGACGACGAACTCGGGGAGGCAGAAGAAGATGAAGGGTATTACGGTCCGGATGGTGAAACGGAGGAGAGAGAGGACGTTTTCGGGATCCCGGACGAACCCCGCAACGATAACAGGCGGTATCACTCCAGACCGGAGAAATCTCCGGAAGGTCCAACACCTGATTCCCGGACCGGACCGGCATCAGGCCGCGAGGCCGATTCCCAAAAAAAGAAAACCGACCTGCTGGCGCTTTACACCGAAGAGTGGACAACCAGGGCGCGTGACGGTGAATTTGATCAGATCATCGGGCGTGACATGGAGATCGGGCGCAGCATCGAGATCCTTTGCCGCCGGCAGAAAAACAATCCCATTTATGTAGGTGACCCGGGAGTGGGCAAAACTGCCATCACACAGGGACTGGCTCAGAAAATCGTGGCAGGTGAGGTTCCGGAACGCATACGCGACTTTCAGATCTTTGCACTCGACCTGGGAGCACTGCTTGCCGGCACCAAGTTCCGCGGTGATTTTGAAGCCCGCCTGAAGGGGGTGCTCAAGGCGCTGCAGAAACGCAAGAATGTGATCCTGTTCATTGACGAAATCCACACCATCATAGGTGCCGGAGCGGCGGGATCAAGCACGCTGGATGCATCCAACATGCTCAAGCCGCTGCTGGCCGACGGCAAAATCCGGTGCATCGGGGCAACCACGTTCGAAGAGTACAAAAACCTGTTCGAAAAAGACCGGGCCCTCTCCCGCCGGTTCCAGAAGATTGAGGTGGACGAACCGGATGTGAATACCACGATTGACATCCTGAAGGGTTTGAAAGGCGTTTATGAAGAGTACCATGGACTGAAAATCACCAATGCTGCGCTTGAAGCGGCGGCCCGCCTGTCAGCCAAGTACCTGACCGACAGGCGTTTGCCTGACAAGGCAATTGATGTGATCGATGAGGCGTGCTCCAAGGTTTCACTGCAGCCGGAGAATCGCAAACAGGTCGGATCACGCGACATTGAGATCCTGGTCTCCAAAATGGCACGGGTGCCGGTGCATCAGCTGGCGGGTGCCGAAAAGGAGAGTCTGCGCGATCTGGAATCGGAGCTGAACCGCAATGTCTACGGGCAGGAGCAGGCGGTCAAGGCGCTGGTTGCCGCCGTAAAACGGAGCCGTGCCGGTCTCGGAAACGAATCCAAGCCGATCGGATCGTTCCTGTTTTCCGGTCCGACCGGTGTGGGTAAAACCGAACTGTGCCGCCAGGTAGCCGAACAGCTGGGAATTCCGCTGATCCGGTTCGACATGAGCGAGTACATGGAGAAGCATACCGTATCGCGTCTCATCGGTGCACCGGCGGGCTATGTCGGGTTTGAGCAGGGTGGATTGCTGACCGATGCCATCCGGCGCCAGCCCAATTCGGTACTGCTGCTGGACGAGATAGAAAAAGCGCATCCGGATATCTTCAACATTCTGCTGCAAATCATGGATTACGCCACAGCCACCGACAATACTGGTCGCAAAGCCGACTTCCGGAATGTGCTGCTGGTGATGACTTCGAACGTCGGCTCGCGCGAGATGAGCAGCTCCAGAATCGGGTTTGGCGGAGAGGGCGCTTCCAGGCTCGGCGGGGAACCGAAAAAAGCTATCGAGAAGCACTTCAGCCCGGAATTCCGGAACCGTCTGGATGATATTGTGATCTTCCGCCATCTGAATCGCACGGTTGTAGAAAGCATCGTCTACAAGTTCATCCGGGAGCTGGAACAACAGCTCAGGGGCAAGAACATCCGCATCCACCTGACCAAAAAAGCGGTGGACTGGCTGGCGGACAAGGGTTATGATCCCGCATTTGGAGCGCGTCCCATGGCCCGTGTAATCCAGGAGTCGATCAAGGACCGTCTGGTGGACGAAATGCTGTTTGGCAGGCTGCAGCAGGGCGGCACGATCACCCTCTCGGAGAAAAACGGCGAGCTCACATTCCGGTTCGGTTCGAAGTGACATCAAGACCGGTTTTTCGTGCCCCGGAGGCGGTATGAAAAAAGCCATGACCGACATGGCAGTCATGGCTTTGGGAGTTTTTCAACCTGCAAGCGTCAGGCCTGATTCAAGTCTGGAGACTTCCAGCATGGCCGCTGGTTGCAGTCCTGTGGTCCGACGTTGCCCTGGTCAGGGATCAGCTTCCGGAAGGAATCAAGACGGCATCGATCACGTGGATTACGCCGTTGGTTCCCTGGATGTCGACGGTTGTTATGCCGGACGAGCCGTTGATAGTAGCCGAACCGCCGGAGACTTCAATCGTCAGGGATTCCCCGTTGAGGGTGGTTACCTGTTGGGAGGGCTGAAGATCGGTGGAAAGCACTTCACCCTGAATTACATGATAGAGAAGTACATCAGTGAGTTCTTCCACGGTCAGGCCGGCAGCTACGTCGGCTATGGCGGCGAAGGCCTCGTTGGTCGGGGCAAAGACGGTGAACGGACCGTCACCCAGCAGGGCATCCACCAGGTCAGCCTGGATAACTGCATCCACAAGAGCGGAAAGGAAATAGCGCTTGATGACGTTGTCGACAATCGTGCCGTAGGCATCCGGGAGGATGACACCGTTAATGACATGGATGACGCCGTTGCGTGCTTCAATATCAGCCGTTGTTACGCTTGCAGTTCCGTTAATCGTCACACCGTTGGTGCCGGCGGTGATGAAGATCTCTTCACCGTTAAGCGTTTCTACGGTTTGTTGTGCATCAAGTTGGCCTGAGAAGACTTCGGCGCCAAGTGCATGGTACAGGAGGATGGACTCCAGCTGGTCATCGGAAAGCGACTCCAGCGTTCCTTCAGGAAGAGCGGAAAAAGCGTCGTTGGTAGGTGCGAAAACGGTGAATTCACCGTCACCGTCGAGCGCGGCGTCAAGACCGGTGGACTGCAGGGCGCCTACCAGGGTGGAAAATTGAGCGTTTGCAACCGCAATTTCAGTGATACTGGGATCCTGTGTATCGGATCCGGTCGTTGAATCGTCGGAGCAGGCATTCAGCACGAGTGCAAATGCCAGCACGAACAGGGGTAGAATGGATTTCATGTTTTTCATGGTTCCGGGGTTTGGTTGTTGATTGGTTGTTATGCTGTTGTTGTCTGTTAGCACTCAGCAAAAGGTAAAAACCGTCTTGCGAGTTCCCCGAAAAGCATATTTATTTGGTTGCCGCCTGCTTTGAGACACTGTTGCCGGCTTCGTTCATGTGCCGTAATCCATTGGGCAGCAATAGAAAAAGGATTGGCAAAAAAAAAGCACCGAACCCTGCAGGATCCGATGCTTTTTTCTGATTTTTTTCGCCTGCCGCAGCTGCATCGGCGGCATCAGGTCGCTGAAATCATAAAAAATTCTTGGTATGGCTCCATAAACCGAGGCCCGGTTTGGGCGTCACCGGACTGGATAATCCGGTGGTTCAGGCAGCCGCACATCCAGCTCTTCAAGCAGTTCCAGCAGATGTTCCACTGCGGCGTTGAGCTGCTCGTCGATGCCGGCGTACTCTTTGGCCGGGTCGTTGTCGACCGGGATGTCCGGTTCCACCCCGCGGCCCTCGATGATCCATTCGGTGCCTTCGGTGTCGTAGGAGGCAAACTCCGGCCGGTTCAGAAAGCCGCCATCCACAAACGGCAATGTCTGGCGGATACCGACCACCCCGCCCCACGTCCGCTGGCCGATCAGCTTGCCCAGGCCGTGCTTGCGAAAACGGTACGGGAACAGGTCACCGTCCGATGCCGAGAACGGATCGATCAGGGTCACCATGGGTCCGAGCATCATGGCCGACGGATCAGGTGAGGGCACGGCGTTGCGCGCCATGTCGATCATGGCCAGTTCCCGGCGCAGACGCTCAATGATCATGGGGGATACGTTTCCGCCCCCGTTGCCGCGCACATCAATGATCAGCGCATCCTTGCGGAGCTGCGGATAGAAGTGCTTCACGAACTCGTTGAGCCCGCCCGGACCCATATCCGGAATATGGATGTAGCCAACACGGCCATCGGAAGCCTCCGCGACCTTGCGGATGTTGTCCTGCACCCAGTTGTAGTAATACAGGTCGGCTTCATCGGCAATAGGAGTGACCACCACATCCCTGGCACCGGAAACCGCGGGCAAGTCGTTCACACTCAGCACCACCGGCTTGCCGGCCTTGTCGACCAGCGACTCATAGATGTTGGCCATGGCGGAAGTGGGCTGGCCGTTCACGCGGATGATGTACATGCCCTCGGTCACCTTGACACCCACTTCCGTGAGCGGCGAGCGGCGCGAATCCACCCAGTTCTCCCCTTTCAGGATGCGGTCGATCCGGTAGAAGCCGCTGTCGGCGTCGCGGGACAGTTCGGCACCCAGACGCCCCATCTGAATGCGCTCGGGCTGCGGACGGTCACCCCCGCCAACGTAGGCGTGGCCCACATTGAGTTCGCCGATCATCTCGCCGATGACGTAGGTGAGATCGTTGCGGTGGGCCACGTGGTCCACGAGCGGACGGTAATTCTCGCGCACCGCTTCCCAATCCACGCCGTGCAAATTGGGTGCGTAGAGGAAGTCGCGCATCTGCCGCCAGCTTTCGTTGAAGATTTGCACCCACTCCTCGGTGCGGTCCAGGCGCAATTTCATGTTGGAGAGATCCAGGGCGGGATCGGGTTCGGTCTCCTGCGCGGGCAGATCCACGATGGCGTACGTGCTGCCGCGCACCAGCATCATTTTTTTGCTGTCATGGGTGATTCGGTAGCTGTTGAAGGCACCGATGGTTTTTTCCTCTTCCTCGTCCAGGTCATAATAAAGAAGCATGGTCTGGCGGTCGGACATGCCGTTGCGCTGGTAGTAGATGCGGGAGCCGGCCGAAGACAGGTTTCCGTAGTTGGAGGCCTGCACCGGCAGATCAATGATGCGCCGTGACAGCCCTTCGGTGTCGATGCGGATCCGATCGGAGGGATCGTCACCGTTTTCCTCCTCCTCTTCCTCATCCCCGATTTTCACTTCGTCGTTTTTGGGCTTGAAGGGCGATTTCAGATCCTCCCGCAGCGTTACGAAGTAGATCCGCTGCATGTCGGCGTAGGCGTGGTTCCACTCGGTCTGGCTGTATATCGGGTTGAAGTCGCGGTTGGAGACGAAGAACAGGTACTTGCCGTCGCGGCTGAATTCAGGATTGCCGGCCGAGTACCAGCCGTCGGTCACCTTGAAATGCTCCCCGCTATCTACCGAATAGAGCCAGATGCGCTGCATGGTCTCCACCTCGGGCAGGGTGTAGGCGATCCACCTGCTGTCCGGCGACCAGGTGTACTGCGACATTTCCCACGCTTCGGCCTGGCGGACCACCTTGATATCGCCGCTGGCCACATCCACCATGTTCAAACGCAGTTTTTTATCGGCCCAGAGGATTTTTTTGCTGTCGGGCGACCAGACAATATGGTACTTGTAGGTGTCGGCGCCGGTTGTGACCTGGCGCGGCTCGCCGGAACCGTCCTGCGGAACGACGAATATCTCATCTTCGCCGCTTTTGTCGGAGATGAAGGCGATCTGACGGCCATCGGGCGACCAGACCGGGTTGCGGTCGTGCACGCCGGGGGTGCGGGTCAGGTTGCGGGTGATGCCGTTGCGCGCCGGCACGGTGAACACGTCGCCGCGGGCGCCGAACAGCGCCCGATTACCATCGGGAGCCACGTCATAGGAGTGGATGAAGTCGGTGGCGTCGGTGAGGCCGCCGCGACCGGTCAGCCGGTCGTCGCGTACCCGGATCGGTACCCGCTGGTACTCTTCGGTCGCAAGGTTGAAGCGATAGATATAACCGCCGTTTTCGAAGACGATATGGCGTTGTCCGATGGACGGGAACTTGATGTCGAAGTCGGAAAAGTTTGTGAGCTTTCGGGTCTCTTCCAATTGCAAGTCATGGACATACAGGTTCATGCGGCCGTTCTCCTCGCGGTCCGACAGGAAGTAGATGCGGTCTCCGTGCCACATGGGGATGATGTCCTGCGCCGGGGTGTCGGTGATGCGGACCGTCTCCTTCGTTTCGAAATCGTACACCCAAATATCGTCGGCCATGCCGCCGCGATATCGTTTCCAGGTGCGGAATTCACGAAAAATGCGGTTGTAGGTCAGTTTGGTGCCGTCGGGTGAGTAGGATGCGAATCCGCCCCGGGGAAGCGGGAGCTGCTCGGCGATGTCGCCTTCGGGATGGGTCAGGTACAGATGCCCCTTGAAAGAGTTGAATTCGCGTTTGCGTGAGCGGAATAGAACCTGGGAGCCGTCGGGGGTCCACCCCATAACGATGTTATTGGGACCCATGCGGTCGGCCACATCGTCGCGACCCAGGGTCGGGGTCCAGGTCATGCGCTCGGGTTCGCCGCCGCCCGCCGGAATGCGGTACACCTCGGTGTTGCCGTCGTACTGTCCGGTGAAAGCGATCCAGCGTCCGTCCGGCGAATAGCGCGGGAACATTTCGTAGCCTTCATGGCTGGTCAGGCGCCGCGCGGTTCCGCCGTTGACCGGTACGGAATACAGGTTTCCGGCATAGGAAAAGACGATCTGGTTTTCGTGGATGTCGGGGAATCGCAGCAGGCGTGTCTCGTCAGCTGCCTGTGCCGAAGTTGCGGCAAGTGCCGGAAGGAGCCAGAAGGCCGTGCATACGATGCACAAAATGATGGCATGTCGTTTACTTGTCATGATGTTGTTCATGGTCTTGAATATGGTATTGGGTAGAAACAGTATTGGTCGATATAAAAATGGCGGAAAAAACTCCGGGAGTGGGTCGGGGTCGGGAAACCCGTACTGAACAATGAGATAATCCCGGATGGATTGCAATTTTTCTTACCTTGATTCTTCAAGATATAAAACCGCAACGAGCAAATTTACTTTTTTTCGCAACGGGCATGAAATATAATAAACAGGCCGAAACGGGCGTGCTCTTCGACATGGACGGTGTGCTCGTCAACAGCAACCCCGTCCACAAGCAGGTGATACGCCAATTCTGTGCAGAGTACGGCATAACGATCAGCGAGAACTTCTTCCTGGAGAACATATCGGGACGCAAAAACAGTGAATGGATTCCACTGGTCTTCCCTGGCAAAACCATCGGTGAGATCGACCGGCTGGCCGATGAAAAGGAGCAGCTGTTCCGGAATACGTTCGATCCGGCGGCGGCTGTCACACCCGGACTCCTTTCCTTTCTGAAGGAATTGCAGAACAGGCAGGCACCCATGGCGGTTGCCACATCGGCGCCGGAGGAAAATGCCGTTTTCATACTCGAACGGCTTGGGATCACCGGTTTTTTTGACGCCGTTCTGCACTCGGGCCATGTCACCGAAGGCAAACCCCATCCCGAAATCTACATCAAGGCGGCGCGGGCCCTGGGACTGACCCCCGGCGCGTGTGTGGTTTTCGAAGACTCGGTGGCCGGTGTCGCTGCCGGAAGGCGGGCCGGCGCGCGGGTTGTCGGGTTGGCCGGCACCCACACACCCGAGGAACTCGATGGATGCCACATGGTGATACGGGATTTCAGGGAACTCACGCCGGACGAAGTACTAAATCTTTGAATAGCATGCCTTTGCACGGGCATGCCTGCGGGAAATATGCCATGTGCATCCCTGTCTGCCCTGCCGGCCTGATTCTTGCCTGCAGGTTCGAATGCATTTACAATTCTGCAATCACCTCGCCGCAATCCATCCTTTCGGGACCATAATACGGATTGGCCACCCGGCTGGTGCGGCTCAGCCACAATGCCCCATCTTCGCCGTATTGGCGGCACTGCATTACGTAAATTTTACTTCCCGGATTGCCAAACTGCTCCACAAATTTTTTCAAGCCGCCAGAAAGCTCCGCCAGTGCTTCCCTCTGCGTTCCAAGGGATCCCGCGTCCACAATCTTTCCGGTTTTCTGAACCAGACCGGAACGCATCTCGAGCCAAAGTGGAAGTTTATCCTCCGGAAAGATATGGTCCGGAGTTGTACTGAACGAGGTCTCCAGGCGTTCGGCCCAGGCGGTGGCAAGATCGGTGCGATTGTGGACCAGCCCGTCCTTGGTGTTCATGTAATGTTCCAGGATGCGTTCAAACCTTGTGGCGAAATCTTCCTCCTGCGCATGGACGGCGTGGAAACCTGAAAACAGAAGTGCGGCTAACATCAGGTAAACGGCCTTTCTCATATTCACCTCTCCATTTAGGGTTGCCGGTGAAACAAAGTGCTGAATTCAAGATGGGCAGAATCTTCGGAAAAATAAATTTTTTTTCGGGGATTGATATTTTTTTACAAACGGTGCCCGCTAATGCCCCTGCTATCGCCGATTTTCACCATTTCTGCCACTGCCGCCTTCCGCCATTCCTTCCATTGCCGTCTCTGCCATCCCTGCCACTGCCGCCTTCCGCCGGAGGCCCGGGCCGGCTGCAACCCGTTGAGGCAAGATGGAGTGCCGGGGGCAAAAAAGATCTCCATTCGACCCATTCTTATGGTATATTTGCAATTTGCACTGCCGATATACACAAAAGACCCCTCCTTCGTCATGAAAATCACTGTCCTGAATATTGCCTGTTTATGGCCGCGCATGCGCAAGCTGATGCCGGTCCACATCCCTGCCGCTCTCGTCCTTCTTGGAGCTGTGCTCTTCTTTGCCTCCTGCGAGCGCCACACGCACGACATCATTATAACCAACGGCATGATCTATGACGGAACCGGCGAAGCTCCGTTTGCAGGCGGCGTTGCTGTCCGCGACGGCCGCATAACGCATGTCGGTGAGTTGCCAGAAGGCCTGTCTGCGCCGGAGTCGATCGATGCCGACGGCATGGCTGTCTCACCCGGATTCATCAACATTCTGAGCTGGGCCAACGTGCCGCTGCTTCACGATGGGCGGTCGATGAGCGACATCAAGCAGGGTGTAACCCTGGAAGTGATGGGTGAGGGATGGTCCATGGGACCGCTGAACGAACAGATGGCCCGTGAACGTGAAGAGGACCAGGGTGACATAACCTATGACGTTGCCTGGCGCACACTTGGCGAATACCTCGAGCACCTCGAAGAACGCGGGGTCTCCACCAATGTGGCCTCCTTTGTTGGGGCCACCACCGTGCGGATATATGTGCTGGGGCATGAAGACCGCGCGCCGGCGCCTGACGAACTGGAACGCATGCAGGAACTTGTCCGGGAGGCGATGCGGGAAGGCGCCATGGGCCTCGGCACCGCCCTGATCTATGCTCCTGCCTGGTATGCCGACACCGATGAGCTCATCGCACTGGCCTCCGCAGCCGCCGAATACGGCGGGGTGTATGCCACGCATCTGCGCAGCGAGGGGGACCGTTTCCTTGAAGCCATTGAGGAGATGATTCAGATAGCCGAGGGGGCCGGCATTGCCGCCCACATCCACCATTTGAAAGCGGCCGGAACCGAAAACTGGCACAAAATCGATGAGGTGATTGAACGAGTGGAGCAGGCGCAGCGCGACGGGCTCGATATTACCTCGAACATGTATATGTACACGGCCGCATCCACCCAGCTCTCGGCGGTCGTCCCACCCTGGGCCCGGGAAGGCGGACGGCGTGCCATGATCGAACGGTTTGAGAATCCGGTCATGCGGGCGGAGATCATCCGGGAGATGGAGCGGCCCGATCCCGACTGGGAGAATTTTTTTCAGATGGTGGCTTCGCCGGATGATATCACACTCGTAGGGTTCCGAACCGACGACCTTCAGCGGTTTGTTGGATGGTCCCTGGCCGAAGTGGCTGAGCTGCGCGGTACGGCACCGGCAGAAACGGTGCTTGACCTTATCACCGAGGACAATTCCGGCATCAGCGCCGTGTATCACCTGATGTCCGAGGAGAACATTGAGAAACAGGTGCAGCTTCCCTGGATGACCTTCGGCTCCGACGGCGGATCGATCGCCGCCGAGGGAGTGTTCCTGAACAGCAATCCGCATCCGCGCGCCTACGGCAACTTCGCCCGCCTGCTGGGACATTATGTACGCGACCGCGGGCTTGTGTCACTGGAGGATGCGGTCCACCGGCTTACGGCGTTTCCGGCCAGGATACTGGGCATCAACCGGGATCGCGGACTTCTGGCAGAGGGATATTACGCCGATATTGTGATATTTGATCCGGAGGAGATACGGGATCACGCCACGTACAACGATCCGCACCACTATGCGACAGGCGTGCATTTTGTGCTTGTCAACGGTGTCACCGTGCTTCGCAACGGTGAGCATACCGGCGCCAAACCTGGCAGGTTTGTCCGCGGGCCGGGATGGCAGGACCGGGAGTGATTATGTCCGCCGGAATAAGCCGGCCTTGCAATCAGGGCCTGTCAGCTGGCTCCGAAGTTCCGTTTCCCAGGTGCTGCTCCAGATAGGCATAGTCCGGGGTCAGACGGCCATTGTGCACAATCACCGCCCGTTTCAGTTCATGCGGGAGCTGCAGTGCATCAAAGGATTCCGTGAAATCTGCGCCGGCCAGCACCGGCACCCATGGCGAGAGAAGCCGGCTGAAATGCTCCGACGATTCCCGCGGCAGTTCGCTGGGCAGGATATCCACCGCCATCACGGCCACGCCCGGACCTTCAAAGCCCATGACATGATTGCCGGAAGCCGGATCGAATACAAAAACGGGATCCTCTATTCCAGTGGCCTTCACCGTGCATTCCACGGAACCTTCGGGATCGCATGTGATGTCTCCGATGACGCGGAGCCGAAGCGCCTTCCGCTCATGCCGGTCCCGCAGCCACTTGCGTGTGACCAGGCGCGGATACCGCTCATCCCAGTAAATGCCGTTCACCAGCACATCCACAGGTTCCAGAAAGTGTTCAAATCGCAAATCGTACAACTCCGGATGTGCGATGTAGTCTGCGAGGTCAAAGCTGCGTCCCTCGCGGTGCACCATGTAATCGGCGGGAACCAGGTTCACAAGGTACAATTTTCCGGGATCAGCAAGCTGTTCTCTCCCATTGCCGCCGGCAAGCTGCGAAGGCGGTATTGACACTGCCGGGAGCAGATCCATGATCTCAAGGGCACCCTGCGCCACATTACCGTCGCCGGTAACCGCAAACAGCAAGGGTCCGGTATCCTCCGGCAGGCCATGCGACAGCAGTTCCTCCCCGGCTGCGCGAATGTCCGATTTGGCCTCATCGAGCGAGTCGTATGTGGCTGCCTGGCGCACTTTTTCAAACGGATTGGGCTGGCCCAGCGCTTTCAGCCGCTGTCCCAGGGTCCATAACGTGTTGATCATTCCTGCAATGCCGGCATGGCGGCCAAAGAAGATGAGGCGCCTGCCCTGCGCATCCAGGATCCTCTCATAGTCGATCAGGGTGGCACCCGCATCCATCAGATCACGAAGCATGGGCATGTTCTGCGGCTGGCCCTTGATAACATGCGAGAAGTAGACATAGACCTTGCCGCTTCGGAAATAACCAACGGGCATCTCCTTGACTCCCAGTATGATATCACATCCGGTGAGCCCCCCCGCCACCACCGCTCCCGCTGCTTCAAATTCCTCATGCGTGAATATGCGTTTGGGTGATGATTCCACCATGACAGGAATGCCATGCTGCCCTGTGAGCACGCGCACATCGGCGGGCACCAGCGGGGTGCGTCGCTCCGGAGCGTACTTATCTTCGTGCCGGATGCCAATCGTTTTCATTCGGTCGTTCAGTTATAATGGATGATTTCCTTCTCCCCGCGAGGGATGGTGAGCCGCTACGCTGCCGGATTCCGTTCACAGCACGATCTGCATCTGCACTGTCAGGAGATTTCCGAGGTCCACGTTTTGCCGCCGGTCGCTTCGGACTTCGTAATTCAGTGAAATGCGGGTGTGACCCTGCAAGTAGTAGTTGAGCCCGGCCGTGAGGATGGTCAGCCCCGAATCGGAAAAGTCCACATCCGTGTCAGGGCGGTGCATTTCAAGGCGCATGATCCCCTGCAGCTCTTCGGTGAAGTGATAGCCGGCAAGAACGTAGCCTCCATGCTGATTACGGTCGCTGTCGCCGGGACGTTCATCCTTCCGGAGGATGTATTCCCCCCGGATGATTAGCGGATCCGATCGCCAGGTGGCATCCAGCCCGAACTGGAAGCGGTCGGGTTCGGTAGCCAGAGTCGGTGCAGTGCCGATATGGAACGACACGCCGAGAGCCAGCTCATCGGTGGCCTGGTATCCGAACCTGCCTAGCAGGTCTTTCGGGTCGATGCGCTCGGCTGCGTTGGCGCCTGTTCCGTTTATCAGCGCAATGGCGTAGCTGAATCCGTTCTGGGAACCGCTGGCCTGGATTCCGATATCACGGAACATGCGGAAGTAGTTCATGCGCCGAATGACGGTCGATCGCTCCACGGCCGGATTGAGGAATACCGGTTCGGGGCCCTCCAGACCGAACGGGACCAGAAACTGGCCGGTTCGCAACTGGAACATTGGGTGGATGTCAAAATCGACGAATCCATTGACCAACTGGGGATTCCGGTTAGGCGGCTCCAGGGCGCCCGCCGTGATATTCAGGGAAATAAGGTCATTCAGCCTGCCGGCAACACCCACGCGTGCGCGGTAAATTGAAAATGCCGTAGCCGGGTCGGCCTCCTCTTCGTAGGTGAAGTTCTGCTCCATGAATCCGGATACCCGGTAGGCCGGATAGGAATTATCGCCTTGTGCGGCCGCATAACTGGCAACAAGGCCCATCGCAGCACTTGTAAAAAAGCCAAGAACAAGTGCTGCCCTGATCATTATTTGTGGTATAAATAATTTCATCTGTCTATTTTTCAATCCGATTTTGAGGGGTTCACATATGAGGACCGGATGGCCTTACGTCACACAGAATGCAACCCGAAGCAGAACGCAACCCGAAGCAATAACTGCAGAGGTGTTTCATGTGCTGCAACCATTCGGTACCTTGGCAATAATGTCACGATGTCAGATAGCATAAGATAATCATTTATGAAAGAGTTGGAAGTGTCCGGCAAGAATCTGATCCAATGGGTAGTCTCGCATTTTCCGGAAACCTGGCAAACACCTGTTGCGGAAACGGTTGTAGGCATCATGCTGCTGGCTCTGCTGGTCGTCTTCCTGCATGTCATTGTGCGGACCTGGCTGATCAAGCTGTTCACCAGGCTGGGGCGGAAAGCCAAACACCCCTGGTATGATGCGCTCATGTTGCACCGGGTCCCGCAACGAGCTCTGTTTTTCCTGCCATTGCTGATTTTCTACATCGGTGTTGATTGGGTTTCAGACCTGCCGGAGGATCTGCTCGGCTTTTTCATGCGTCTGATCAATTCCTTGATGATACTGGTCTTCGCGCGAACGCTGGACGCGTTCCTCTCAACGCTTCACACCATATACGAAAACCGGCCGGGCATACAGCGCAAGCCCATCAAAAGTTACATCCAGCTGCTCAAGGTCATCATTTACATCATTGCGATCATCCTGATCATTGCGCAGCTCGCCAACCAGTCACCCTGGTATTTCCTGAGCGGGATTGGAGCCATGACGGCCATCTTCATTCTGGTATTCCGGGACACGCTGCTCTCCCTGGTTGCAAGCGTGCAAATGACCAACAACGACGTGATCCGTGTTGGCGATTGGATCCAGATGCAGCAGTTTGGTGCGGACGGAGACGTAATTGACATTGCCCTGAACAACGTGCGGGTGCAGAACTGGGACAAGACCATCACGGTCATCCCGACGCACAAGTTTCTGGAGCACAGTTTCCTGAACTGGCGCGGCATGCAGGAAAGTGGCGGGCGGCGCATCATGCGATCACTGCTGATCGATATCCAGAGCATCCGGTTTCTTACGCTGCGGGAAGTGGAGCATCTTAAAGATTCCTATCTGCTGAAGGACTACATCACCAAAAAACTGAAAGAGGTCAACGAATACAACCACAAAAACCTGAAAAAGACCGGTGTCATCACAAACGGTCGCTGGCTGACCAATATCGGCACCTTTCGCATCTATGCCTTCGAGTACCTCAAACACCATCCCCATACCAACAAGGAGCTGCTTACCCTCGTGCGGCAAATGGAGCCCACTTCCCAGGGGCTTCCACTGCAGATTTACACCTTTGCCAGCACCACGCAATGGGCCCTTTATGAGCACATCCAGGCCGAAATATTCGACCATTTCCTGGCTGTGCTCCCCGAATTCGGGCTGCGCCATTACCAGCAGCCTTCCGGCAGCAATTTTGAAACCTGGGTGAACACCCACTGACATTGCGCATACGGCACTTGCCTTGTCAGGCCGCAGGCATAGAACTATCGTCACCATGCCGACTTATGCAAATCTCATCATGGAACGAAATGTGGCTTTTTTTCTTGCTTTAATAGCAGATTAACAGTAGTTTTTCCAATCAACGGAGCCCCATTCCGAGAATGCACAACATTTGCACCAAGACCTACTTTTACAGATGGCAGCCAGGTTTATCCTTCCGGGACTATTATTGCTCGTTTTTGCCTGTGAAAGCACGTTAAAGAGGGAGTTTACAATCGCAATGAGCGGTGAAGACACCTCTCTTGCCAGGGAGCATGTGGAAGCGGCACTGACATCGGACCCGGACAATCCGGAAGCCCTCTATCTTATGGGAGTTATCCATCTGAAAGAACGAAGCTATCCGGATGCCAAGTCCTTTTTTAACCGTTCTCTTGAAGCGGCCACAACCTATGAGCAGGATATTGCCCATCAGCTGGAATCCAGCTACCGCAACGAGTTCAACATTGCCAATACTGCCTGGGAACAGGGTCGGTACGAAGCATCGATACGGCATTTTGAAGCCGCGAGCGTGATTTTTCCGGATCGGTGGGAGCCCTATCCTCTCATTGGCGAGTCGTATAAAAATATCGGACAGTACCGGCAGGCCCGGCAGGCATTTCAGCGATGTGTCTCCGTGCCGCGCATGCAGCGCTTTTGTGGAACCAACCTGGCTGTCTCCTACTTCAGAGACGGAGAGTTCAGAGAGGCGCTTCGGACGGCAGAACAATATCTGGCACATTATGCAGAAGACCGGAACCTGTTGAAATTAGCCTCCTATTCCAATCTGGAAACAGGTGATATCGCTGCTGCCGAATCTTTTTTTACACGCTACATTGAGGCTGGATCCACATATGAAGCCCTGCGCCAGTTCGCAATTGATTTGAATAACAAGGGTGAAATATATGCGGCAGAGCGTTTTTTTACACTTTGCCTGCGGACCAGCCCCTACGACAAAAAGGTTCTCACCGCATTGTCATCCATTTACCTTGAGACCGGCAACTATGACCTCATGGTCCAGGCAAACGAGCGCCTGCTCTCAGTTGAGCCTGACAACATCGCCCATAAGGAGAAATTGCTTCTTGCCTATGAGCTGGCCGGGGATACAGAAAGCTACTTGAAAATCCAATCCGAACTTGAAGCTGCTCCATAGCGAAAATTTTAATGATACAACCTGCACAGGTATTTCGATTCACGACAGCTCTTGCCGTCATCCTGATGGCATATTCCCAGGTTCAGCCGGCAGCTGTGACCGGTCCGGCCCTTGCAAATCCGGTTCTGGAAAGCGGTGGCGGCATAGATGAGGCCGGGGTGCATGTGGCCGGGG
>SKNT01000233.1 GCA_007120385.1 Balneolales bacterium | reverse complement strand
CACATGGAGGATGCGGGTGAAGCCGGATCCGTCGGCCGCAATGGTGCCGAAAGTCGTGGCGGTGCTTTCACTGGCCAGAAAGCGGATCAGGCCGTCTTCGGACCAGGTAATGCGCTCGAATTTGCCTTCGAAATCCGGAAAGATGTTGTCGGGCGCGCCGCCTGCAGCCGAAACGACCATGATTCGGCCATCAATAGGATCGTGGATGCTGTTGCCGGCACGCAGTGCCAGTTTGCTGCCATCCGGGCTCCATGTGATCTGTGCCAGCTTGCCGGCATTGTCAATTTCATTGCGAACCTGCGCCGTTGCGGCATCAATCACCTTGACCTGCTGAAACATGTAAAAATCATCGATATTGGGAGTCGGAGTCTCCGATATGGCCAGATAGCGCCCATCCGGACTCCATTCCATCAGGTAAACGGCCCCCTCAACCCGGACATGCCGCCGCTCGGGCTCGGCTTCACTCAGATCCACGATGAAGGCTTCCCGGTTGGGAATATTCTCCTCGTATACGGTGGGTTCATAAGGTAGCGGATTCTCCGGACGATCAAGCTGCTCACGCGACACTAACGAGACAATCTTTCCGGATGGATGCCAGCTATACGCCATGATACCGGCTTCATGGTGATAGAGACGGGTAATCTGGCCGGACTCCGGATCCAGTTCATATAGTGCAACGGCACTGTCTTCCTCACCCCGGGTTGTAAAGGAAAACGTATTGTGCCCGGGACGGATCTGTAGATTGCCGGCACGGCTTTCCAGATCTACCGGAAGCACTTCACCTGTACGGCGGTCCATCACATGCAACTCAAGGTTTGCCGGAGCATTCGTCTCAAAAGGATCCCGTGGAACCACCCTGGTGAATGCAATGAAGTTTCCGTCGGATGAAACAAGAGCCGTTCCGACATTTTTAATCTTTGCCACCTGTTGAGGTGTAAGCCCGTCAGCCAGCACACTGCTGTTGAGTACAGATGCGGCCATCAGGAACAGCATCATTAGAAATAGAGTAACCTTCTTGTTTTGCATATGTTTACGGTATGTTTGAATTTTTTTGAATAATATTGAATCTGGAATAGATGCCCATAGATACGGATTTTCGCAATTTTTTTCAGCCATAAACAAAAAAACCCCGCCTCCGGTCAGGGAAACGGGGAAGTGAATCGAGGTCCTTGTCGCATTAACCCGGGTTAGAAGTAGAACAGGATTCCCGGGTTGATGAGTTTTCTGGATATTCCTTTTGCTATGGCCTCGGACCGGGAGTTGACCTGCAGCTTGCGGTAAATATTCCGAATGTGATACCGCACACCGTCAACCGAAAGGAATATCTCCTTGCCGATGGTCTGATAAGAGACTCCCGTGGCCAGTTTTTCAAGTATCTGTTGCTCCCTCTCCGTAAGCTGCTCCTGATTGTCCCCCTGGTGGAAACTGCGGATTACCTTGCTGGCAATCTTGGGCGTGATCGGGGAGCCGCCGTCCATGGCATCACGAATGGCTGCATTGAGCTCTTCCGGACTCACTTTCTTCTCCAGATAACCCATGGCACCGGCTTTCAGTGCATCGAAGATATGCTGGTCGTCGTCAAAAACGGTCGCCATGATCATGATAACTTTGGGATGGTGCTTTCTGACGTACCGGACCCCCTCAATTCCACTCATTCCCGGAAGGCCGATGTCCATAATCAGCAGATCCACCCTGTTCATGATATCCGACGCAAATGCCTCTTCGCAGGATCCGAAGGCACCAACAACGTTCAAGTCCGGCTCCGACCCAATGAAGGCCTCCCAGCCGTCACGCATGTACCTGTTGTCTTCAATGATGCCAATATTAATCACAGCCGCCTTTTTTTTCATATTTCCGCGCAGATCAAAATGGCCGGATCCGGGTCCTGCCAGTGTTACTGTTAAGTCTGTATACAATGTGATACCCCGGTGCTTGTTGTTCCTGTTATGGATAAAGGGTTCTTTGCAGCGCACCGAAAATCTACATCAGTCCCTGTCCAATGTCACCGCATATATATGCGGTTTTTCTCCAAACCGGCCGACAGCAGCTACAGCTTCAGCACCAGTTCCCATCGCGTTCCACTGCCCGGGGCCGCATCAAGATGAATTTTTGCCCCGATCTGCTCCGCACGGCCGCGAATGTTCTTTACTCCGTTGCCATCCCTGGCTGCATCGGCATCAAACCCCCTGCCGTTGTCGGACACTTCCAACCGGAGCCGGCCTGATCTGTGGCTCAGTTTGACCACAATTTCCGAGGCATCCGAATGGCGGGCGGCGTTGGTCACCATCTCCTTGAAGATCAGCCAGAGATTCTGACGCAGCTGCATGTCCAGCTTCCCGGGGATTTGTTCATCTATGTGCAGCTTGTAGTCCATCTCCTTGCTTTCCATGAGATCGGACACGTACCGCCGGCATTTCGAGAGGAAGGATTTCCAATCGTCATGTTCGGGATTGATGGCCCAGACAATATCGGTGATCTTCTCCTTGGCATCACCGGCACTGTCCGAAATCAGTTTCACGAACCGGTTTCTGTCGCCCCGGAACTTGTCGTCTTCAATGGCCCTGGCGAAGAAACTGATACTGCTCAGTGTGGCGCTGATCTCGTCGTGCAGGTCGCCGGCAATCCTGTTGCGGATGCGGTGGACCCTGAGCAGCTGGTTCAGCCGGATCCGGTAGCCGGTGTACAGGACTGTGACCGTGGCGATCAAATAGAGCAGGTACGCCCACCAGGTACGGTACCAGGGCGGCAGTATCCGCACGTGGAAAGGATCGGCCGCACTGACTACCCCGAACATGTTTCGCGCTTCCACCAGAAACCGGTAGGTTCCCTCTGGAATATTGGTATAGTCTTTCCAGGTCTCGGAAGTCCATGCCGACCAGTTATCATCAAACCCTTCCAGTAAATAACGGTATCGGGTCCGGACCGGATCCAGGTAGGCAGCGGCAGCATAGGTGAATCGCAGATCGTTGTTATCATAGGTCAGGATCTGCGGATTACTGTTGGCTCCCCTTGCTGCGAGCGAATCTCCGTTGACCAGCACTTCGAGTATTTCAGTACGAAAACCGATTTCCGGATCAAATTGCTTCATCGGGTTGTAACGCACAAGCTGTCTGGCGTCAGTAATCCAAACATAGCCCTCCGGATCGGTGTACATATGGTTGACCTGTGAAATATCAAGCCAGTTCAGGATGGTCGTCCGGATTTCATAGGTTCCGCCGGGCTGCCGCATGGCGGCCTGGAACCTTCCCCCCGAGTTGAACCATACGTTCCCGGACGGATCCTGGCTGGCATAAAGATACTGCCGGCCCGTATCCATGAAATTGGGACCAAACCGTTCTGTCTGGATGAGTGAATCCGTTTCCGGGTCGTGGTGCAAGACACCATTGTATCTTGTCAGAAACAAAGGCTCACCGTCATAGACAGAAACATATACACGTGGCATATCTGACCCCGGCCAGCCCTCATGAAGAAATCTTGTGAATGTATGGCCGGTGATTTTTCCGTCCTGTGAATCCAGTCCCAGCCGGAAAAGTCCGCGTGAATCGGTGCCTATCCACAGATAACCGGAGGAGCATTGCAAAACGGAGTTGGGCCTTGAATTGAAGTCAGCCGTGTGATAGACAGGTTCCAGCTCGGAACCGCTCAGTCTGGCGACGGTAATGCCTGTCTCGTGTACAGCAAGCACCGTCTCGCGGTCCAGTGAAGTGACGGCAGTGCTGTATACGGACTCTGAAACCTGTCTGAAGTCATTCCCCGTAAACCGATGGAGTGTTCCGCCACATATGACATACAGGTCTTTATTGTGATGAAGAAATTGATGGCAAAATGATTTCCCGTCAAAAAAACGGGTATTACCCTGACTGTCGCGCATGTAGACCCCCCTGCTGGACGACACGAAAATCGTATCGTTGCTAGATGTCATCCTGTTGGCTGTATCCGTTAATCCGTGCCGCCTGTCAAAGTGACGGAAGGGCAATTGCAAATCGATGCGGGACAGGCCGTTTATGGTGGCCACCCAGAGCGATCCTTTCTTGTCCTGAAGCAATCCGTATACGGTGTTGCTTATAAGGCCACTGTCTTCAGTGAAGATCTGCAGCAGGGAGCCGTCCCTGCCGAGCCACACTACTCCACCATTTCGGGTAGCTATGGCTATGGTTCCGTCATCCAGCAGAATCGCCTCGTCTATATAGTTGACACTGAGATATTCGGCCGCTTCATTATCAAACGGCCAGTATTCCTGACCGTCAAAAAGCAGCAGCTCGAAGTAGGTAACAAAGAGCATGGTCCCGTGTCCGAGCCCGACCACGCTACGGAGAGTGGTTTCCCCGAATAATGCCCCCTTATCCCAGGGCTCAAGAGCCCCGTCGGAATATTTCTTCAGGCCATACGGTGCCTCCCGGACATAAACATCCCCCTCTATAACAGAGAGATTCGTGAAACGCGTTTGAGCCGGAATGGCATGCACCTGTTCTCCGTCGTAATGGAAAAAATATTCGTTGGAAGCGAAGAAAACCCCGGCATCCGTTATCCGGCTGTACCAAACGGATGTGAACTCAACCGTGTCCGGGATGAGCGGGGTGAGCGATTGGTAAGGCCAGGGTCTCGCAGAGGATGGATCGGAAGGTGAAGCAATTGAGACATAGCCGATTTCACCAACGCCACCGACATATATCCTGTCATCATCTCCATTGACAAGACTTACAACCATCTGGCCAGGCACGCTCACATGCTGCCAACCGGCACCTGTATATCGCATCACACCTTGTGAATTGGCCACATAGACAATGCCATGGCGATCCATCGCAAAACCCCAGTTCTGGACATGCCGCTGATACTCATCGGCGCTGAAGTTGGTTATGGGGGGATAGCCGGATCCGCCCGCCGGCACCGGGCTGCGGTCCAGTCCCCGGACACCTTGCAAGGGTATCAAGACACATAGCAGAACGATGACCATCCAACCTAACAGCCCCATCCTTACCGCAAAATCCATACTTCCCACAGAAAATGCGCGAGCCATCCGTTTCACCGACAGATTTTTACATTTACCCCAATGTAAGAAAACTTTTCGGTTTTTGAAGGAAAACGGTCAGGGCTCTGGCTGGTCAGGCTCGGTGACGATTATGATAGGACCCGGACCGTTTCCGTCATCAGGGTCGCCACCATCACTTTCAGCACCGGATGTTTGAATCCCTACCGAATTGTCGATATATGAAGCAGATGCAAGGCGGTAGGTTGCAACTGTCAATTCAGGGAATTTCGGATGGCTGTTGTTTACCTGTTCGGCAGCAAGCAGTGCTCCGTTTTCCCACCGGATGGCGTAATTGGTCTGTCTGTCGGATATGATGATGAGGCGGTCACCGATCTCAAGCTCCGCCGAATCCCCGGCTTTCAGTGTTTTCATGTCTGAGACCGCCCGGCCTTGCGAAGTGATCATGTAACGGACCCGGTGATCCCTCCTGTTGTCGGTTCTGTTGGAAATGCTCATTTTTATTCTGTCCCCGCTCATGGTTATCCTCCTTCATCTCTTTTGGAGTGCATGAATCATTTTAATTGAATGTGTACCAAATACGAGCGGAATATAAAAAAAATATCGGCGACAGGGACCGGGCTTCTTGGTGCCCCTAAAAAAACTTAGCCCCCCGCCCCACGGAAAACCGGGAACGGGGGACTTAGCGCTCTCTTAAGCATGCGTCACTCTACTAAATCGGTTGGTTGTCAATCCGAAAAGCTGAGCTTCCCGGAATTCCACTGCCATTGAAAATCTATCAGAGAACATCATCTCGCCTCACTTGTACGATACGAACTCAGCCACGGCATGTCACCGCATAGTCATGCGGTTTAACAGAAAATATTTTTACCCGCCACCAAGCCGTGAAGTGGCCTTAATAACCGCCTGTCGTGCTGTTTATTCCAAAGTTGCCCGTAGATTTTTGCTGATGATTTTGCTATTGTTATCCCTCTACTACCGTTACCTGAAAACAACAACCAGGAGCTATGAGCAACGATATTTTCAGAATTGTCAAAAAACTGAAAACCCCCACCGGCACCCACAAGTATTACAGCCTCGCCGAACTTCAGAAGAAGGGGCACGACATCCAGAAACTTCCCTTCACCATCCGCATCCTGCTGGAAAACGCCCTGCGCAACTACGATGACTTCGCTGTAAAGAGGGAGCATATAGAGACGCTGCTGAACTGGTCGCCGGACGGGGTGCCCAGCGATATTCCCTACATGCCGGCGCGTGTGCTCATGCAGGATTTCACCGGTGTGCCTTCCGTGGTGGACATTGCCTCAATACGTTCGGAGGTCGGCCGGCAAAGAGGAATGGAAAACGCATCCAAAATCAATCCGCAGGTTCCGGTGGACCTGATCATCGACCACTCTGTGCAGGTGGACTATTTCGGCACGCGCGACGCTTATCGCATGAACGTGGAAAAGGAATATGAACGCAATGAAGAGCGTTACAGCCTGCTCAAATGGGCACAGCAGGCTTTCGCCGATTACAGCGTGCTTCCTCCCGGCCTCGGTATCTGCCACCAGGTGAATCTGGAGTACCTGGCCAGGGGCATCTACCTGCGCGACGGTTACGCCTTCCCGGACACCCTCGTCGGTACCGACTCCCACACCCCCATGGTCAACGGTATCGGTGTGCTTGGATGGGGTGTCGGCGGAATTGAGGCAGAGGCCGTCATGCTCGGCCAGCCGATCTACATGCTCAATCCGGAAGTGGTGGGACTCAAGCTCACCGGCTCACTGCCCGAAGGCGCAACGTCGACCGACATGGTGCTGGCGGTAACCCAGCTGCTTCGCAAGCACGGCGTTGTCGGAAAATTCGTGGAGGTCTTCGGTGACGGACTGAAGAATCTCACCGTCCCCGACCGCGCCACCATCTCCAACATGTCCCCCGAATTCGGATGCACCGTCACCTTCTTCCCGATCGATGACCGCACCCTCGACTACATGCGCCTTACGGCCCGCGACGATGATCATGTGCAGACGGTCGAGCT
>SKNT01000177.1 GCA_007120385.1 Balneolales bacterium | reverse complement strand
TGTCTTCATCGCATCCGACGCCGGCAGCAGCCCGGCAAGTTTGCCGGCTTCCCCGCCGAGATCGCCCGAGAGCAGGGCGAGCGTTACAGCCACGCCGGGCATGGGTTCGATGAGGGGACGGCCCGCATCCACCCCGGGGATTTGCTTCAGGAAATCACGGTCACCGGCTTCGATGGCTGCCAGTATTTCGTGATATCGCTGGTAGTAGACATCGATGCAGGCCTGGACCTGGAGGTCGCGGCGCACCAGTTTGCGGGCCAGCGCATCCTTGTCAGCTCCGGAAGCTGTTCCGGGAAACACATTGCTGCCGGCCTCAAACTCACCGGCGCCGAGCTGCCGCAAGTTGATCCGCACCTGCTGTTTGCGCTGCTCGTCGCAGCTGTTCCGCAGCGTCCAGTCCGCCGCGGCATGGAAGGCCTGGCCAAGGGCGAGTGCGTCGAAACGTGCGCCGTACGCATCCACCAGATGCTCCACATGTTTTGTGGTGCTGTTGCCAATGACGTTGGGGTAGTCGCGCTGCGGATCGAGACCGGACCAGTTCGCTCCGCCGGGGCCCATCGCCATGCGCACGGCGTGTTCAAGCGAGTGAAGGCAGAGTGTCTCGGTCGTGGTGGTGGTGCCATCCATATCCATCACGGCGGCCACCGGAGGTTTGCTGAAATCGGTCAGTGGAGCGGCGATCGGACAAATCTCGTACGGCGGATAGACATAGGAAGGATTCGGGATGCGGACAAAAAGGTCCGAGAGTTCGGTTGCGAGTGCGGCGGCCTGTGATTTTTCGATGATCCTGATAGCCATTGGGGAGGATTTCTGATGGGGTGGAACGTGGCCAAAGTTACGAAAAAACGTCCACGTAGTCACCCGGGTACGTTGAGTTCCGGGAGGATTTACCTGACCGGCCGGTTCCTGTTTGAGTTTGAGATGTGAAAAGCTAAATTACCGCACGGAAATGGTCACCGGCGCTGCAAGTGTCGCGCAGGTGCGGACGTGATGGCTTCCAGAACCCGAGGGACATGAGATCATGACACAGGTGCAGGGCAACAGGGATAAGAACATGCCGGATGTGACGGGCGGACGTGCGCTCGGGCTGGATGCGCTGCGCGGCATTGCCATCCTGACCATGGTGCTCTCGGGCATCATTCCGTTCGGCGAGCTTCCGGCGTGGATGTACCACGCGCAGGTGCCGCCGCCTGACCATGTGTTTGATCCGGAGGTGCGCGGCATCACCTGGGTGGATCTGGTCTTCCCGTTTTTCCTGTTCAGCATGGGGGTGGCGATACCGCTGGCTTTTTCCCGTCGGTTGGAAGCGGGTGCGGCTCGCAGGCAGCTGCTGGTCAAGGTGGCCGAGCGCGGTTTCCTTCTCGCTTTTTTTGCCATCTACCTGCACCATATCCGCCCGTTTGTGCTGCAACCGTCCGACCAGGAGCCGTGGGTCTGGTGGACTGCCATTGCGGGTGCGCTGATCCTGTTTGCGATCTACACGCGCCTGCCATCCGGCTGGCCGCGCTGGCAGCGTTGGGGCATCCGGGGTGCGGGTTTTGCCGCGGCGGCGGTGCTGCTCTCGCAACTGACGTACCCCGACGGCAGCGGGTTCTCGCTGTACAGGAGCGACATCATCCTGATCGTGCTGACCAACATGGCGGTGTTCGCCTCGCTTATCTGGATGGCAACGCGGCAGCGCATGGAGTGGCGGCTGGGCGTACTGGTGTTCCTGACCGCGTGCATCCTGGCGTCCCGCGAACCGGGGTGGATTGACGCTTTCTGGGGCGAGTCGCCGCTGCCCTGGCTCTTCCGATTCGACTATCTGAAGTACCTGTTCATCCTCATACCGGCCACCATGGTCGGCGATCAGCTGGCTGCAGCCATGAAGCAGGGGTTGCCGGCGGTGCTGCAGGACCGCTCGCTGCGCGGCGCCTGTCGGTACCATGTCACCGCCGTGGCGGGCATTGCCATTATGCTCATTCTGCTGGCCGGACTGCTCAGCCGCCAGGTCTTTCTGACCACGGCGCTCACGGCAGCCATCATGGCGGCCACGCTCTGGCTTTTCCGGAAGGCGGAAACCGGCAACGACCGGCTGTTGCGCACCATACTGCTCTGGGGTGCGTTCTGGCTGATGCTCGGACTGGTGCTGGAGCCGTTCGAAGGCGGCATCCGCAAGGACCATTCCACATTCAGCTACTACTTTGTCACGACGGGTGCGGCCATCTGGCTGCTGGCGGCGCTGATGGTCTGGATCGACCTGCTGCGGGGCGTGCGGTGGTTTTCACTGCTGGTGACCAATGGCCAGAACCCGATGATCGCCTATGCCGGGATGCAGAATTTCGTGCTTCCGGTTCTGATGCTCACGGGGGTTCACGGCTGGCTGCTGGGAGTCACCGGGGATCCCTGGATCGGTGTGTTGCGCGCGCTGGGATATACGGTCGTCCTGGCACTGCTCGTCGCCTGGCTGACCCGCCGGAAGATTTTCTGGCGGTCGTGACTGGCAGTTGCGGCCGGAGAAGTTGTCCCGGGATCGGCCGCGAGCAGAACCATCGGCCCTGTCCACCCGGAAATGCAACCCCGAAAAACTTTGATAACAACCCCGCGTTGCAGTATTTTTCCCTTCTGACTGGCCTGCAGGGAGCATCGTCGGAAATTACAGCCATTGGCAACATTGGCATGACCGGCATGTTGCCATCCGGGCACGCGACCGCGGGCAATCACACAGGGAACCATATTGATCATCATGCATCCATCCATCCTGAAATCATTCTGCGCCATAGCGCTCGTCGGATTCATCGTCGCCTGTTCCGAGATCAGGACCCCGCCTGACCGGCAGGAATTGCGCGGCGTCTGGATCACCAACATTGACTCCGAGGTGATGTTCGACCGGGCAAAAACGGCCGAAGCCATGCAGTATCTCGCCGACCGCGGCTTCAATATTATCTTTCCGGTCGTCTGGAACGGCGGGCACACGCTCTATCCCAGCGAGGTGATGGTCCGCTACTTCGGAGAGGACTACCGCATCGATCCGCGTTTCGAAGGACGCGACCCACTGCGCGATATCATCTATGAAGCGCGCAAGCACGGCATGGAGGTGATGCCCTGGTTCGAGTACGGGTTCGCCAGTTCCCACGACAAGGGCGGCGGGCATATCCTGGAGGCCTATCCGCACTGGGTGGCCAAAGACAGTCTGGGCCGGCTGTTGACAAAAAACAAATTCGAGTGGATGAATGCCTTCCACCACGAAGTGCAGGAGTTCATCCTGGAACTGATCGCCGAGGTCATCGAGAACTACGACATTGACGGCATCCAGGGCGACGACCGGTTGCCTGCCCTGCCGGCCGAGGGCGGCTATTCGGAGTATACCCGCAACCTGTACAAGCTGGAATTCGGCGAGGAGCCGCCCCTGGATCCGCGTGAGGAACCGTTCCTGCAGTGGAAAGCCGACCGGCTCAGCGATTTCGGCGAGCAGCTATACGAGCTGGTGAAGTATTACGATCCGGAGCTGATGGTTTCTCTTTCGCCGAGCATTTACGACTGGTCGAAAAACGAGTATCTGCAGGACTGGACCGAGTGGGTGCGCCGCGGCACGCTTGACCTGCTGCATCCGCAGGTGTACCGCTACGACATCGACGCCTACCTGGATGAGCTGGAGCGGCAGCAGGCGTATTTCCTGGAATCCGATGCCAGCCGTCATCCCGATACCGGCCGAGACCATCCCATTTACCATGCCCCGGGTGTGCTGATCAAGGTGGGGCAGAATTACAACGGTCCGGCCTACGTCCGGCAGGCCCTTGAGCGCCATCACGAACTGGGGTTGCACGGCGAGGTCTACTTCTTTTATGAGGGGCTGCATGAGGAGAACGAAAACCTCGGCGACAGCATCCGTGCCTTCCACTACCACAAGCCGGCATTCCTTCCGCATCGCGATTACCACCGCCGTAAGCCGGGCTACCTGCTGGCGCACAGCTACGCCGATACCACATCGGGCGGCGCATGGCACGAAGCGGAGCATCCCGGAGCGCTGCACGGCCGCATCCTCACATCCCGTGATGCCGGAGCATACAACCGCCTGCGTCTGTTCGTCTCCGATGCCGGCCACTACGACATCCTGGTCCACATCCCCCACGCCAATCCACCGCAGGGCACTGTTACCTACAAATTGGAACTGGCCGACGAAAGCCATGAGTACCGGGTGGATACGGCTTCGGTGCGTGAAGGCGGATGGCATCTGCTGGACACGGTCCCGTTCCGTCATGGCGAGCGGTTTCATGTGGCGATTTCCGGATCCGGCGGAGAGGACGCTTCGGTCTGGTTCGATGCGCTCATATTGCAGCGAAACCACCACTGGTCGCTGAAATGACCTTTACAGTTTTCCGGCCTTAGAACCGGATCTTTTTTTAAAACAAGGCAAGAATATGCGATTAAGCAATTTAGACTCAAACATCGATTACAGAAGGCGCATCTCCACGGCCCTGCTGGTGACACTCCTTTTTGTCATAAGCAGTCTTTTTAAAGCATCTCAGACAATTGCGGGTGGTTTTGTAACAGGGCCGGACCCCGGCCATCAACAAACCGGCGCTTATGCCGAAGAGGTGCGCGGGGTATGGATCACTAACGTCGACTCCGATGTGATGTTCGACCGGCGGAAGCTGGAGCAGGCGATGGACTACCTGGCGGAGCAGGGCATCAACGTCGTCTTCCCGGTTGTCTGGAACCGCGGGTTCACGTTGCACCCCAGCGCCGTAATGGACAGCATTTTCGGGGTACCGCAATCCTCCGTGTTCAGCAACCAGGACCGGGATCCGCTGCGCGAGATGATCACCGAAGGACACCGGGCAGGCCTGGAGGTCATTCCCTGGTTTGAATACGGGTTTGCCGGGGCTTTTGGTGGAAGCAACTTTATCTTTCAGCAAAAACCCGAATGGGCGGCGCGCAATTCGGAAGGGCGCATTGCCTCGCGCAACGGGTTCCTCTGGCTCAACGGATTTGATCCGGAAGTGCAGGGCTTCATGCTCTCGCTCATCCGGGAAGTAATGGAAAACTACGATGTGGACGGGGTGCAGGGCGACGACCGCCTTCCCGCATTGCCCAATAACGCCGGATATGATGACTACACCGTGCAGCGCTACAAGGATGAGCACGACGGTGCCGAACCGCCGGAAGAGAACAACGCGGCATTCGTCCAGTGGCGGTCTGACATCCTCACGGAATTCGGCGGCGACCTGTACCGCATGGTCAAGGAATACGACGAGAACCTGATCGTTTCCATGTCGCCGAGCATCTGGCCCTGGTCGCGCGACAACTACCTGCAGGACTGGCCCGCGTGGCTGGAGGCGGGACAGGTCGACATTATCCATCCGCAGGCTTACCGTTACGAGCTGGACGCATATCAGCTTCTGATCCGGCAAATGCTGGGTGCACGGCCGGGTTCTGAGTCGGGGTATGTCCCTCTGGACCACAGACACCGGCTTTCACCGGGCGTACTCTCCGGCGTAGGCGGCAACCTGAACCCGCCGTCCATGCTGATCGACAAGGTGGCGTACAACCGCGAGTTCGGGGTGAAAGGCGAGGTGTACTTCTTCTACGAAACCCTGCGTGAACGAAACAACCATGCGCTGGACAGCATCGCCGCGGTCTTCTATCAGGAACCGGCCACCATGCCCGGACGTGACGGCATGTTCCGCCGGGTGCCGGGAATCGTATCGCACAATGACGACCCGGCACATCAGTTCAACGGATCCTGGAGCTTTGATGAGACCTCCGAGGGATCGCAGATGGGGTCGAATTATGCCGTTGCGGGTTCTGAAGCATCGGTCGTTTACCGGTTTGACGTGCCCGCGGATGCCCACTACCGTGTCTACGCTTACATTCCGTACGGCATTGACGGGAACCCTGCAGCGTCCGTGACGGTGCAAGGGAGCAGCGGCGAGCCGCAGACGGCCTTGCTGGACCAGAGCGCCGGCAACCTGCACAAGCGCGGCTGGACTCCCATCGGGCAGGTCTACCTGGAGCAGGGGATGCAGTCGGTGGTGCAGCTGGATGCGTCCGCTTCGGATGGCGACAATCCGGTGTTTGCCGACGCGGTGATGCTCATCCTGAACCGGAAGCTTTCGCCGGATGTCGTGCTTGCACGCGATGTGAGCGCCGGAGACGAGGCCGCATCCACCCAGCTGCCAGACCGTGTACATCTGCAGCAGAACTACCCGAATCCGTTCAACCCGTCCACCACTATCCGGTTTGACCTGCCGGAGAGCGATGTGGTGACGCTGGAGGTTTTTGACCTGCTGGGCAGGAGTGTGGCAACGCTCATTGACTCGGCGCAGTACACTGCCGGCAGCCATTCGGTGGTGTTTGATGCCGGCGCGCTGGCATCCGGTGTCTATATCTACCGGTTGCATACCGGGGCCGGGGTGGTCAGCAAAACCATGTCGCTTGTGAAATGAGGCCGGATTGTCCCGGCAGAAGTTGTAAATCCGGCAGTATTAGTCGCGTCCCGTGTACCAGCGGATATCCGCATGTGATAATTCGCCGAATCCAACATAACATTTAGGAGGTTCCGTGCATACCATCGATTTCATTGTCATTGGCCTGTACATGCTGGCGCTGGTCGTCATCGGCCTGATTGCCAAAAACAAGGCCGGAAAAAGTGCCAACAGCTATTTTCTCGGGAATCGTAAAATGTCCTGGTGGATGCTGGGCTCCTCCGGCATGGCCTCGAACCTGGATGTCTCGGGCACACTGATAATCGTGGCGTTCATCTATGCCATCGGGATCCAGGGGCTGTTTATCGAAATCCGCGGCGGGGTGGTGCTGATCATGGCCTTCCTCATGGTGTTTATGGGCAAGTGGAACCGCCGCGCGCAAGTCATGACCGTGGCGGAGTGGATGAAGCTGCGGTTTGGCAGCGGCACGCAGGGCAACATGGCACGCCTGCTCAGCGCCATCGCCAACATCGCTTTTGCCGTGGCCACCATCACCTACTTTGCGCAGGGAGCCGGGATTTTCCTGGGGAGCATTCTGGGCATCGACCCCCGGCTGGCTTCGGTGATGATGATCTTCGTGGCGTCCATCTACACGGTTGCCAGCGGGCTGTACGGTGTGA
>SKNT01000205.1 GCA_007120385.1 Balneolales bacterium | reverse complement strand
TTCCGTTTCATCCAGTCGGAGAGCTTTGGGGATGTCGCATTCTGGAAGGTTGGCCGGCATGACCGTGGATTTGGCGATCGGTTGGCGTAAGGTGATGATACCACAAGTTAGAGATTACAAACAAAATCTGCTTGGAAATCAGATAGCGCTTGTTGAATACAGAATTCAAGCCGTTTTGGGTTGATGCTATCAAAATTGCAAAAAAAAACGCTTGCTGCCAGGAGACAAACAAGCGTTTTCAATAAAGCCGGAGAGTTTACAACGGCTGGTATCAGTCCATTACTACTTTTGCTTTTCGGCCTTCAATCCGGACTGTGTACTCATCGGTGGCTGTAGTGGCCTTGATTTCGATGAACACGGGTCTGGGGTTCTGGTGTTCCTCTTCATTTGTGCCGGCCACGTTGAACGAGAATTCCGTGACACCCTGACCACCGGTCACCTGGTCGCCAAGAGTTACATTTACATCACCGATGACCTCGATATCCTCCCCTTCCACCGTAACGGTGATGTTGCTGCCCGCCGGAAGCGGATTGTTGTTGGCATCCGTTACGGTATAGTTGAAGGTCTGATCATCCAGGTGATCGATAAAGAACTCATCCGGCTCCACATTTATGATGATGGGCGGAATGTGAAACAGCACTGTGGCCTGTCTTTCGATACCCTGGTTGTTTTCATCGACCGTTTGCGCCCTGACCGTGACAAAGCCATCCGGCGGCATGGGATCACCGCGCCGGAGTGTTACACCGGCCAGGCCATCCGCGTCTGTGGTAGCAGAGGCTCCAACCACGCCATAATCCGTTGTAAAATAGACCCGCGTGCCGGCCGCGACCGGATTGCCGTACCGGTCGCCAAGCAACACACTGATCTGTGATGTTCCGTTGACCGGGACATTCCGGGGAGCTGCTCTGTATACTGTAAAGTGGTTGTTGCTCGGCAAACCGGACTCTATGGAGACATTCACCGGGCGCGACTCCACTTCAAACCCGTCGCGCTGAATGCTGGCAATAACCTGCACAACACCGGATATGGTGCCGCTGGTCAGGGTTGTCCTTACCTGGCCGCTTGCATCTGACGTTGCCGTCAACGGGTCAAGCGTCTCTCCACCGCCTGGTGATGATCCCAGCCGGAATGTAACATCGGCTCCTGAAACCGCCCGACCGGCCGAATCGGCCACCTGGAATACAAACCCGGTCTGCTCAATGCCGCCCGTTTCCTTGACAGTGATTGTCCCGGATGAGACGGACGAGAGCACAATGCTTGCCGGTTCGCCGGCTGAAACATCCGGATCATCATCATCATCTATGGGAGAATCGTCCTCATCCCGGACTATACTAAGCCTGGCAACCGGAAAATCAATGTTTCTCTCAGGAATAGCCACGGTTTCCAGTGTGATAGTCTGATATCCCTCCTTGGTGATCAGGACACGGACATCAACGGTACTGTCGACATCAACCTCGAAGAAAAACCGGCCGTTACCATCGGTGACAGTTGTTTTTTCCGGCGCAGGCTGCACGAGCCGTACAATGCCGTTGGCAATCGGTTCATCCGAATCGGCATCAATCACCTGACCGGAGATCTCTATGGGATCATAAGATGGTCCCGTTGATTCACAGTTACTTAAAAATGACAGCGACAGCATCAGAAAAAATGCTGTGAGCATATAGGTTCCACGTACAAAAATAGATTTCATCATTCCTCCCCTAGAGTTTAATTCAGTAAGCCGCCAGATGACCTGCAAACGTTTTGGGAGTTCCGTGAGATGCGTACGGAATCTCCGCGTAATCTTTAGCGCTGCGAAAAAAACCCTCAATTGGACGCAGCCTCAATCAAACTATAAAAAAAACTCAAAAGTATCTAATAATTTAAAACACTAAAACGGATACAATACTTGAGATATAAGGGATTTGGCCGGCCCTTCTATGCGCTCTTGCCTTCCACATCCCCCTGCTCCTCCAGCACCTCGCGCAGCACGTCCACCGCGCGCGAAAGATCCACTTCGGATATCACCAGCGGCGGCACCAGGCGGATCACCGTCAGCGATGCGGCGTTGGCCAGCACACCGCGTTCGGCCATGGCGCGCACCACCGGCGCCCCGTCGGTTTTAAGGGCCACGCCAACCATCAGCCCCAGTCCGCGGATCTCCTCCACCAGCGGATGTCCGCCCAGTTTCGCCTGCAGTTCTTTCATAAGGAACGCCCCCTTCTCTGCCGCCTGTGCCACCAGACCGTCACGCTCGATGGTCTGCAGCACGGCAAGCGCCGCCGCACAGGCCAGCGGATTGCCGCCAAACGTGGTCCCGTGATCGCCCGGCTGCAGCGCCGCGGAAATATCCTCGCGGGCCAGGATCGCACCCACCGGCACGCCGCCGCCCAGCCCCTTGGCCAGCGCCATCATGTCCGGCTTCACCCCGCTGTGCTCCCAGGCGAACATGCGTCCGGTGCGCCCGATGCCGCACTGGATCTCGTCGAAAATAAGCGTGGTGCCGTGCCGGTCACATTTTTCGCGCACAAAATGCAGAAATTCGGGGTCGGCCGGAAGAATCCCCCCCTCGCCCTGCACCGGCTCGATGATCACCGCCGTGGTCTGGTCGTCCACAAACTCCTCCACCGCCTCGCGGCTGTTGAACGGGATCTGCCGGAATCCACCCGGAATCGGCTCGAAACCCTGCTGGTATTTTTCCTTGCCCGAGGCGATCCCGGCCAGCGACCGTCCGTGGAAACATCCCTCCATCGACAAAATCGGACCGCCCTTCCCCTGGCTCTTCGCGAACTTCCGGGCGGCTTTGAATGTGCCTTCAATGGCCTCCATCCCGCTGTTGCACAGGAACACGCGATCCATTCCGCTGAGCTTCACCAGCCGGGCCGACAGCCTCGCCTGCGGCGCGGTCAGATAGAAATTGGAGACGTGGATCAGCTTCTCCACCTGGTTCTTGATGGCGTGCACCAGCGCGGGATGCGCATGCCCGAGCGCGTTGACCGCGATGCCCGCCAGCATGTCGATGTACTCCCTGCCGTCCACATCCCACACTCGGGCCCCTTTTCCGTGGCTCAGGGTGATCGGCAGGCGCTTGTAGGTCTGGAAATGGCTTTGCTGGTCGAGTTGCTGGTATTCGTTCATGAATTCGGTTATCTGCTTTTCGGTATTGTGGATTACGGTTCTGGTGGATGCGGCCCTGCCGGCGCCACGGTCCAATCCCCAAAAGTAGCAAAACCTGCCGCAAGAGACAAAAAGGGCTGCCGGGGGCGGATGAAAAACGGACGGCGACGGATGGTTTATTCCACGGATTATTTTACATTATGCACATGAGCAAAAAAACCGGCTTCTTTATTATTCTCCGGATGATCCTCATCCTTATTGCCGAAATAATCGTTCTTTCGGTGGGTATCCTCATCATGGCGATCGGCAATCTGATCTCACTGGGACGCTGGCAGGACCAGACCTTCCGCATTGTCTGTTACCTGTTCGGACACACCGCCCTGAAACTGGCCGGCATCCGGCTAATGGTCCGGCACCACGGTGGAAAGCCGCAGGGACCGGCCGTTTATCTGTTCAACCACTGCTCCACACTCGACCTTTTTTCCCTCACCGCCCTGGCCCTGCCCAGGGTACGCTACATTGCCAAGCGCGAACTGGGGTACAATCCGCTGTTCTGGGCCATTTCAAAAATGTCCGGTCAGATCATGATCGACCGGAAGGATCCGCGCGAGGCGATCAAGCAGATGAACCGGGCATACAAATATCTCAAGAAGAAACGCTTCTCCCTAATGCTGGCTCCGGAGGGTACGCGCTCCCGGACCGGCAAGATCCTGCCTTTCAAGACCGGCGCATTCCACGCGGCGGTGGAGCTGGGCTACCCGATTGTTCCCGTTTACATTGAGGGCGCCTACGAATTATGTCCGGGCAGCTCGCTGATAGCACGCCCCGGCACGATCACCGTGCACATCCATGAACCGGTGGACACTTCCGGTTGGGACAGAAAATCCATCCGCAAGCACGCCGAAGAGATGCGGGAGCGCTATCTGGCATGGAGCGGAGAGAGTGAAGAAGAGCGTAAATAGTACATTTTTTAAAAACCTTTTACAGAATGGGGCAAACGAATTGTTGTAACTTGCTCTATTAGGTATCACCCATGTTTTTCCGTTTTTTTTTGCGTTTCCAGGGATGTGCCGGTGTCGTTCGAAGCGTTGCAGGATGTCCTGGCGAAAACTCGTTAGCGAAATATCGCCATTCCCCTGGCATATCGCCGTTTTTCCGCCGGTTCGGGAACTAACCGGAACCCGGAAACATTGATTAGGGAGCCGGCAGGATAGTTCACCGCTCCAAAATCAACCTTTTTAAAAATCCGGCATGTTTTTTGCTGGGCATACCAGTGCATGGAAAACACATCCGTGAGCAGCTTGCCCAACTATTCCCTCTACCCGGTTATTGAACAGAATTATGAATCCGCGACTCCTCATCATAACAATTATTGCTCTCCTGGCCATGCCTGGCCTGGTCGGCTGCTCGGAAGAAGAAGAGCAGACCCGAAGCAACCGCTCCAACAGGGCGCCTACCGTGGAAGCGGTTCAGGTCATCACAGGAAACCTCCCGCTTGAGGAGACGCTGACGGGATCGGTGCGGGCCCGCAACCAGACCGATATCTATCCCCAGATTTCGGCTCCCATTGTGGCGGTGCTGGCCAACAACGGCGATACGGTGAGCGAGGGTGACGTCCTGGTACGGCTGCGTGATGTGGAAGCGCGCGAGCGGCTGCGCCAGGCCGAGGCCGGATATGAAATTGCCCGGGCGCAGGTGCGTCAGGCCGAGGCGGACCTGACCCGCAAAAAGGTCACGCTCGACCGTACGCAGCAGCTGCGTACACGGGACCTGGAGACCCAGGCCGAGCTGGACAATATCAAAGCCGAGGTTGAGGCAGCCGAGGCCACGCTGGATCTTAACATCGCCCGCAAAAACCAGGCGCGTTCGATCATCGACGAGCGCCAGAACGAACTTGAGAACACCGTCATCCGCGCACCGGTGGATGGCATACTGGGCCTGCGCAACGCCGAGGTCGGACAGCAGGTGAGCACATCCACCCGGCTCTTCCAGATCGGCGATCCCGGATCCATCAGGATCGAGATGGTGCTTACCGAGGCCATGACCGGCTACATCCTCCCCGGACAGCAGGCCGTTATCTCCTCCTCGGTGAGCGGAATGTCCATGGACGGCACCATCACCCGCATCTCCCCGTTTCTGAACCCCATTACCCACACGACCACGGCCGAAATCGAAGTATCCAACCCCGACCGCTTCCTGCGTCCCGGCATGTTTGTCACGGTCACGGTGAAATACGGCGAAAGCGAGCAGGCCATACTGGTGCCCAACAATGCGATCTTCTACCATCCTGAATTTGGAGAACAGGGCATATTTATTGCTGAAAGCTCCGGTCCGGAGCTCAGTTTTGAAGGGGAGGCACCGGCCCGGGAGCTCACTGGCCCTGTAGCTGTGCGGTTTGTGCCCATTGATGTCGTCGCCCGCGGACGGCAGATATCCGGCATCGCCGGCATCCCCAACGATGCCTGGGTGATCACACTGGGCCACAATCTGCTGCTGCGCGGCGAGAGTGAAGCCAACGTGCGTCCGGTCGACTGGGACCACATCCTGAACCTTCAGCAGATTCAGAGCCGCGACCTGTTTGACATCATCCGTGAGAAAATGGCCACCCGTGCCCGGAACAACAATTCCGGCGCCTGACAGCTCGTGACGGAGACCAACATCCCACTTTGTAACCACCTGCACTCATGTCCATCACCGATCGTTCCGTAGCCAGGCCTGTCACCACGATGATGGTGTTCCTTATTGTCATCACGCTGGGGTCCATTGGCTTCCGCCACATCCCCATCGATTTGCTGCCGCCCATTGAATATCCGCAGCTCAGCGTGGTCGTGACCTACAGCAACGTGGGTCCGGAGGAGATGGAACTCCTTGTCACCGAGCAGATTGAAAACGCCCTGGCCGGTGTGGCCAATGTGGAGGAAGTGCGTTCCAACTCGGCAGAGGGGCGCAGCTGGGTGTCGCTCAGTTTCGGCCAGGGAACGAACCTCGATGAAGCCTCCAACGACGTGCGCGCCGCGCTGGACCGCATCCGGCGCTCCCTTCCGGAGGATGCGGATCCGCCCCGCCTCTGGAAATTCGACCCGAACGACGCCCCCATCGTGCGCATGTTCGCACGTTCCAACCGTGACCTGGCCGACCTCACCAGAATCCTCGAAAGGGAAATATCCAAGGATTTCGAGCAGATTCCCGGCGTCGGATCCATTGAGACCCGCGGTGGCATCTACAACGAGATCCAGGTCGACCTGCTGCGCGACCGGCTCGTTTCAAGCCGCCTGACGGCACAGGATGTCATCCAGGCGCTGGGACGTGACAACGTTACCCTGCCCGGCGGCAACGTCAAGGACGGCCTCAGTGACCTGTACGTGCGGTCCGTCGGCGAATACCTGACGGTGGAGGACATCCGGCAGACCGTCATCACCACCGTGGACGGCGCCCCGATCCGTGTCGGCGACGTGGCCAACGTGCAGCAGGGTTTCCGGGATATCTGGCGCTACATTGAGATCGACGAACAGCCCAGCATCCAGTTCCGCATCAGCAAGCAGACCGGAGCCAACACCGTGGCCGTCTCCCGGGCCATCCACCAGGAGGTGGAGCGGATCAACCGTCTGCGCTCAGACCTGGAACTCGTGGTCATCAGCGACGAGAGCGCGTTCATTCAGTCGTCCATCGACAACGTGCGCAACGCCGCCATCTGGGGCGGCATCCTGGCGATCATCGTCCTGTTCGCCTTCCTTCGCAACGGCTCCACCACGCTGATCATCGCCATCTCCATCCCCATATCCATCATCGCCACATTCGCCCTGCTCTTCTTCGGCGGACTCACCCTCAACATGATGACGTTCGGGGGGCTGGCGCTCGGTGTCGGACTCATTGTGGACAACTCCATCGTGGTGCTGGAAAACATTGTCCGGCAGCGGCAGAACGGAAGGAACCTGAGGAACAGCGCGCTCATAGGCACCCGGCAGGTCTCCGGGGCGATCATCGCATCCACCCTCACCACCACCGTCATTTTCCTCCCGGTTCTGTTCATGCAGACGATCACCGGGCTCATGTTCACCGAGCTGGCCATAGT
>SKNT01000136.1 GCA_007120385.1 Balneolales bacterium | reverse complement strand
TGGTTGACCAGGGCGCGCGGACCCTCAAAGTATATGACCTGGAAGAGCCCTGGAACCTCCGGACCGCCGTTCGCAAAGAAGACAAGGACTTCATGGTAGCTCGTCAGACTCCCAATCCAAGAGGCCTTGTATGGGCGAAAGATGGCAAGCGCTTCTACGTGGTTTGCAACACCACAAACACGCTCTTCCAGTATGATGTCCCGTAATCCGGACACCCCGTTTTTCAAACAGAAAAAACATTCCGTTCAACCCCAAACCGCTTCTTCGAAATATTCGCCAGTTTGACTGCGAATGAATAATTCAATTTGCAACCCCATGGGACGACGGAACAGCAATGTGATAACCGGAATGCATCATACTGGTTATCACATTGTTATTTATAGCCATGATTTATTCTTCCAGCATTTTCCGGGGCGCTGAAGAATCCTATAAAAAATTACATCAAAATGAAAAAGCTATTTACTGCCGCAGTTACGGCAACGTTCCTGGTCGTCCTTGCCATGCAAGCCGTACCAGCCCAGGCCCAAAATGCCTTTGATATTGAAAAAGCCACCTACGACAATGTGATGCTTGATGTCGGCGAATACACCGATGACACCCGTTACGTGGAGTTCAAACCGGACGGCACCCGAATGTACGTTGTCGGCAGATCCACAATGAACATCGTCGAGTTCAACCTGAACAGTCCATGGGACCTCAGCTCCGCAGAGTATGTCCGGGAATTTGACCTCTCAGGTGAACTGGGCACAAAGGTGGCCTCACCCCGCCCCCAGGGATTGTTCATTAACAAGGAAAATGGCCAGGACATGATCGTGGTAAACCGGCTGGAAATATTCCAGTATCGGATGTCCGAACCCTGGGATATCACGACCGCAGAAGTGACAGGCCATGTGGACATGCGCGTTCCCACTTCCCGCATCCAGGGTATCACCGTGAGTCCCGACGGACTGTTCCTCTACATCGACGACCGGGAAAACGGCTATGTCTACCAGTTTGAAATGAACATTATCTGGGATATCGAGTCTCTTACGCTCCGTTACATCCTGGATTTCAAGGAGGAGCACCGGGACACCCGCGGCAATGATATCTCCTCCGACGGCGAGCGCCTTTTCGTACTTGACCGTACCCGCAGACAGGTCCTGTACTTCGACCTGCAGGAGCCGTGGAACATCCGGAATGCCGATTTCAAAGGCTACTTCTGGGTCGCCCGCCAGAGCCCCGAACCGGTTGCCATGCGCTGGAACCCGGAAGGGAACCGGTTCTTCGTCGTTTGCGCCAGAAATAACCGCATTTTCCAGTACAGCATCAAGGAATAACCGCTTATAAAGAATAATTGCCGATTTTGCAGCTGGTTTTTCCAGCTGACCAGAAACGAGTCCTGCAATGTGGTGGGTGGCTTACGTATTCAAAGCCGCTCATCACATTGTTGTTTTAAAAATGAGTTAAGGCATAAAAATACGTAGATTCGATTTGCGCCGAATCGCCGAAAACCAACGTATCTGCCACCGCAATACCCGGCGAACCAGCCAACAAACCTGCCCGACGGATCCCTATCCGATGACCTGAACCTAATGATCACCAAATACCTTCTCGCCTGGTTCCCCATGGTCTTCCTGGCCATTCTGAACGGCATCATCCGTGATACCACCTACGGCCAGGCCGTCTCACACGAACTTGCCCATCAGGTTTCCACCATATCCCTTATCCTGATCTTCACGGTCTACGTCTGGTTCTTGTCGCGCACATGGCCGTTGCGCTCCCTTGCACAGTCCGCCGCAATCGGCGCCATTTGGCTGGCACTCACCGTTGCCTTTGAATTCGCCATGGGACGTTTCATAAGCGGCCTATCATGGGAGGAAATGCTGCGGGCCTACAACCTGCTATCCGGAAATTTGTGGATACTGGTGCCGCTTTCTGTCGGCCTGCTGCCATCCGTTTTTTTCCTGCTCGCACGATACTCAAAATGCCCCTGATCATTTGTGCCCCTGATCATTTATTGCAACATTTCGTATTCTGATAATACCTGCAAGGCCGGAATGGTTTCACAGGCTACGCGTAATGAGCTTGATGTCTGGCCCGTGATCCACTTTTGTACCCGGACGAACGAACCGTATCCATAATATTACATCCATGAGCTATTATTTTGATAAAGAATTCCAGCTGCGCTACTTCGAAATGAACAATTTCGGAGAGGCGTCGCCCACCACCATCCTCACCCTGCTCGAAGAAACCGCCGCCGACCATTGCCACTCCATAGATTACAGTCTCTATGACCTCAAAAAGATCAACATCGGATGGGTGCTGCTCTCGGGGATCATTGTCATGGACCGGTACCCCATTTACAAGGAAAAGATCACAATCCGCACCTGGCTGTCGACCTACTCCACTATCCGGGGATTCCGGGAGAACGTCATTTATGACGCAGCCGGCAGGATCATCGGCCGCGCACGTGGACAATGGCTTTTTTTTGATATCGAGCGGAGGCGTCCCATACCGATTCTTGACGAGATCAAGCAACGCTGGTCTTTTTCGGAGAAAAAGAGCATCGACCACGATATCACCACTAAAATCACAACCGCCGCCAACTCCGAAAACACCCGAAAGTTTCCCATCAACCGGTACGACGTCGATTCCTACGACCACGTCAACAACATCCGGTACCTGTACTGGCTGATGGAATCCATGCCTCAGGATATCGTCGACAACTGCTATCTTCACTCCATCGACGGCCGGTTTGTGTCCGAAGCGCAGTACGGCGACACGCTGGTCTCGTTCACCGAAAACGATACCGATGAATTTTCGTTTGTCCACTCCATCAAGACCGAATCGAACGACCGGGTCTGCGCCTCCGCACGGACCGACTGGAAGGAGCGCTGACACCATCCATCCAAAATCACCTGAAACCGACCCCTGACCAATGATTTTTCTTTCCGGAGTATGCGGGATGCGGACCGATGCCCTGGCCGGCGGCACGTCTCCGGGGAGGGTCATCGCCGAAATGACCGAACGGATGTCGAACCACCCGGACCATACCGTCCCGGCGTACCGATCCGGCCGCCCCCTGGTCAGCGATCCGCTGTTCCGGGTTCATGTTTCTGTTTCGGGTGGATCCGGTTCCGCCTCGGATGACCGCTTTGACGTGGTCTTCATGGGCGAGTGCTGCGACGACAGTCCCGGGGAGACAACCCACGCCGCACGCATCCTCCGGCAGATCCGGAATCCCTCGAACCAAAGCATCCGCACCCCGTCCTACTCACCAGACTCTGATTCCCCGGATACGGCCGGCACAACACCACCGCCCCGTGTTGCCGGCCGCACTCCCCCCGTGCTTCCGGATGATTTCCTGAACCGGCTCGACGGCATTTTCTTCATCATCATCCACGATCGCCGGTATCAGGCGGCCCATTTCATCTCCGACCGGCTCGGCCTGCGCTACCTCTACTTCCACCGGCAGAAAGACCGGCTGTGGTTCGCCACCGAGACCAAGGCGTTCCTCTCCTGCCCCGGCTTTTCCCCGGAACTTTCCCAGGATGCGCTCCGCGACTTCCTTCGCGATGATTTCATTCGGGGCGACAAGGCCCTGCTCCGGGGCGCCGAACTGCTTCCGGCCGGGACCGTCCGCACCTATAACTTCCGCGAGGACCGCATCACCGACCACCGCTACTGGCGCTGGGAGGACAAACGGCAGCCCCCCGACGGCGACGGAAGCAGCGCATACAGTGGGACCAGCGGAATCCGCGGGGGCATCAAGAGCGCCACCGGACGCCCCGCCACCATCCACGAAGCCGCCGAACATCTTGCCTCACTTTTCCGCGACGCCGTACTTCGCAGACTCCCGGACGGCGGCGGCATCCTTACCGGCAACGGCAGCATCGCTTCAGACAGCACACTTCCACCTGCACTCGGCCTCAGCGGCGGCCTCGACTCGCGGGCCATCCTGGCAGCCCTGCCCGACCCGTCCGACGCCTACCTGTTCACCTTCGGCCGCCGCGACTCGCTGGACGTCACCCTCGCGCAGCGCGTCAGCCGCCTGGCCGGCACCGGGTGCGATGTCATCGAGATTCATGCCGACAACTGGCTTGCACCGCGCCTGGAGGCGGTCTGGTGGACCGACGGCCACGCCAACCTCCTCCACATGCATGGCGTGGAAGCCCTCGACACCGTCGCATCCAATGCCGCCATCCAGCTCAACGGCGGTGTGCAGAACTTCATCCGCGGCGCCATGACCGCCGACGCCGGCGCCTACCAGTTCGACCGCCTGCGCCGGTTCCAGCGCCTCGGCACCCTGATTGACGACCGCCGGCTCCCCACACGCATGCCCTTCTGCGACTACCGGCTCCTCGACTTCCTCCAGACCCTGCCCGACGACCTGCTCCGCGACGACCGCCTCTACAGGGTTATGCTGCTCGACCATTTCCCACGCTTCTTCCGCGGCATACCCTACGCCAACACCGGCTACTCCCTCGACGCCCGCTTCCGCACGCTGCGCAGCCTTGCCTTCCGCGCCCGGCGCCGCCTCGGTCTGGTCAACTACGCGCTGCACGACTACCCCCGCTGGATCCGCCGCCAGATACCCGCCTTCCGGGCCTTCCTGGACAGCAAAGACACCCGCATCAACGACCTCGGGTTCCGGGTGGATGCGCACCGCCTCCTGAACCGCGCCAACTCCAGCCTCCTCTCCCTTCCCGAATGCGAGGCGCTCTGCCGCTTCCTCACGCTCGAAGTCTACCTCCGCTGCCTGGACAATCCGGACAACCCGGACGTCACCCGGCACGTGTTAAAACAATAATAATTGCACGTGTCACGCTCTAAGGCGCACCGCGGAACCACTGCACGGTTGAATCGCTTTACGGCTGCACCACTTTACCGCTGCACTGCCACTTGCCTGCGGATCAACCCGGCAGGGTTGACCGGCTGCCGCGTCCCTTCCGCAATCACCGGCACACCGCCCACAAACACCCACGACATCCCCTCCGCCAGCCGGTGCGGCTCCTCAAATGTCGCACGGTCACGCACCCTCTCCGGATCAAACACCACCAGATCGGCGGCAAACCCTTCCCGGATCAGTCCTCGCGGCAATTCCACCTGCTCCGGATCATCCAGACCCAGGGTGGATGCGGTCAGTCCCGTCATCTTGCGCACCGCCTCTTCCAGCGAAAGTACACCCTCCTCCATGACGTACTGCCGGATGATCTTCGCGAAGCTGCCGTACCCTCGCGGATGGCGCATTGTCGGGCTTCCGTCGCTGGACACCATAACCAGCGGATCCAGCAGAAGCCGCCGGATCACATCCTCATCCATCACAAAATAGGCCGCACTTGCGCTGCCGGGCGGAATGTCGTCGATCAGTACGTCCTCAAACGGCTTGCCGAGGGAGTCAGCGACCTCGGCCAGGGTCATGCCAGCCCATGGCTTCGTGCCGAACAGGGTGGCCTCCGGACCGTTTCGCAGCATCACACGTTCGCGCAGAAATTCCCTGAGATCATCGCGCCGGTGCGTGCGTACAGAGTCAAAGTCATTGGGCGGCATCGCCCAATCCGGGAACACAATCCCGATTCCGGTGAAACTGGCTGCGTAGGGATACAGATCGGCCGTGATTTCGACCCCGTCTTCCCGGGCCCGGTGCAGCACCGCCAGCACCTCCCCGGCCCGTTCCTCACCCTTGCCGTAGACGATCTTGATATGCGAAACGTGCACGCGCGCCCCGGATCGGCGGCCCTGCTCCGCAAGCTCTTCGATCGCCGCCTCCACCAGATCATCATCCTCACTGCGGATATGGCTCATCACCAGTCCGCCGTACTCGGCGACCGGACGCGCAATGGCGGCCAGCTCTTCCCCATCGGCATGGTAGCCCGGATTGTACTCGGTGCCGGTGGACAGCCCGAACGACCCGTCGCGCATGGCGTCGGCAATCACCTGCTGCATCTGCTCCAGGACCTGTGGCTCCAGTCCGGTCACCGGCGGCGCGCCCACACGGTCCCGCACCGTCCCGTGTCCGATGAAATGGAGGATGTGGACGCCGGTCCCGCGCTCATCGACCTGATCCATCCACGCGGCAACCGGCCCGCCTTCCGGGCTGCGGCCATCCTGTCCCAGGGAAATCGTGGTAACGCCCATATGCAGGAAGTTGTCGAAATCCGGTGTGGAGAGTGGGTTTCCATGTGCATGTGCATCTATGAAACCGGGCGCCAGCACCCTTCCGCCGGCATCGATACGGTGCAGGTCGCCGCGCTCGCGCACGTCACCGGGCTGCCCGTCCCCGGTCTCCCCATCCCGCCAGAAGACACCGGCAATGCGTCCACCCTCAACCAGTACCTCCCCCACCCGTGCCTCACTTCCGGTTCCATCGACAATCAGGGCGTTGGTGATCAGCACCGGAACATCACCGACAAGCAGCTCCTCCGAAACGGTCCGGCGCGCCTCCCGCCTGTCCGCATCACTGTCCCGGTCCGGCGCATCACCGGGTCCGCATCCGGAAGAAAACAGGAGAAGAACAAACGGCAGCAGCAACGGCAGCGTCCGGCGAAAGAACAGTCCAAACGGCAGCAAAAGCAACATCATCCGGTTGAGGCATGCCGGACGGCAATTCATGAATATGGCTTGCAATGTATTGGCAGACATGTCTTTATTTTTTTCTGGTGGATGTGGGCCGTGCTTTCACCCGCATGATAGCAAAAGAATCCGAACTTTGGTACGTTACACCTGCTTTGACACCCGATACATACCGTGCTCACAACACAGGCAATCATTCATTTGATCACGGTATCGGCACCCAACCGGGAGCGCGCCTATCGGCCCTCCCGACCTCAGTTATCACTATCTGCAAATATTGAAAAAAAACGGAGGTACCATGAACTATGCAATGAAACTCCGCACACCTGCACTGCTGGCCCTGCTGATAATTTTTGTTGCCGGCTGCGAAGGCAGAAAAGCCGAAGACCTGATTCCCGAGCCCGGATTGCTCCAGGGCAAGAACGTGGCTTTCCTGATCACCGAAGGATTCCACGACGGCGAGACCATGTTCCCGATGGGCTACCTGATCAACCATGGCGCCAACGTGACCGTCATCGGCGTGGAACGCGGCGAGTACACCGCCTACAACAGCGATGTGACCGCCATTGTCACCCGTTCGGTCAATGAAGTGTCACCGGCCGACTTCGACGCGCTTGTCATCCCCGGCGGCCACTCCCCGGCCAACC
>SKNT01000094.1 GCA_007120385.1 Balneolales bacterium | reverse complement strand
TGGTCTTCCTGTTCTTCACCACCAGCCGCTACGGTTGGGGGTGGGACAAGTTCCTTGCCGAGGCCAACACGGGACGGGGTCTGAAGCTGGCCGCATGGTCGCGGTTCTACATCAGCTGGATTCTGCCGCTGATCATCATAGTGGTATTCGTAAGGGGGTACTGGGATATTTTTGGAGGATGATACCTCAGCCAGAAAGTCGTCACACTGATATCCGGAGAACTGCAGGCCGGACGCCATTCATACAACCGGGATGCGGCCGGACTGGCGAGCGGCGTCTACCTGTACCGTCTTACCGCTGCGGATTTCACCCGGACCCGGGCATGGTCCTGGTCAAATAAAACGAACATGACAGTCTTCGGATATCACGCATTGGCATGATTATGCCCTGTCATGTGAGATCATTCTGGTCACATGCAGGCGAAAAATCTTGACAGGAAGGGCAAATTGTAGTAAGATTCATTAGCAGGTTTTGTCATTCAACAAACGGTGCTGGCGATGAATGGGGCACATCCACATGGCGCTGTAGCAATGACTGTCGCAGGGCGGAGCTCATGCCGCCCTCAGCCGATAGCCGGTAATCTATTTGTCAAAAACGGCCTGCACTCTCAAACGAATGTTGCCGCACTTACCACCAAGCTGCACAAAAAAGAGGTTATCATGAAGATCTCATCCGTTATATCAAGTCTGCTGATCATTCTGCTGTTTGCCGGCTGTGCCGTTGAAGAGGAAGAGAGGTCCCCGCTGGAAGGGGCCTGGAACCTGGTCTATTCCGAGTGGCCGGGCCATAACATGACGTTTCCCGACCAGATAACCGGAAGCTCGATCAAGTTCTTTAGCAAAGAGCATTTTGCATTTGCCGGACGGTTGCATGTGGACGATGTCCCCATGAACTACCTGGGCGGGGGCAGGTACACCCTGGAGGGCAACCGGTATTCGGAGATGTTCGACTACCACCGGTCCGAGGACGTCATCGGGACAACCACGCGCATCCTGGTGGAATTCCGGGGCGATACGCTCATCCAGCGGTGGCCCGCCAATGAAAACTGGGAGCTGGACGATCTGCATCACATGCAGAAATATGTCAGGATGCCGTGACAGCCTCAGTTCAATTCCATCAGCCGCCATGGGAAACGGTTTGCCATGGCCAGGGAACTCTTGACGAACTATGGACTGGCAGGACTGCCGGCGGCAGTGGAGGAACCGGACTGCACGCAAATTCTGCGCAGCGCCTCAGCCCGTACTTCGTCCGTGCGGCCCAGACTGCGGACCTGGTCAGGGCCAAGCGGCTCGCCGACCGTCATCCCGAAATCCTTCCATTTCGGTGAGAAAAACTCGCGGGAGAGCAGCATCATTTCCAGATTGAGCGGGATGCGCAACAAGGTGCGGGTCCAGGCCACGGCATAGAAAAGCCTTGAATTGCAGCCATCGAGGTGAATAGGCACTACGGTCCGTCGGTACTTCAGGGCCATTTTGACTGGATTTTTCTGCCAGGGCAATTCGGTCAGCACGCCGTTTTTCCTGCGGGCCGTTGCGCCGGATGGGAATACAAAAAGTGGCGCGTCGCCTTCAAACGCCTCCACGACGGTTTTCAGCGCCTTGCGGCTGTCGCCGAACACATCCACCGGAACAATATAAGGCCGCATATGGTGCAGGTTCCAGAGCAGATCGTTGGCGATTAGCCGGATGTCCGGGTAGTAAGTTGAAAGCCAGTGGAGTACCAGGATGCCATCCAGCCCGCCGGTCGGATGATTTGATAGGAACACGGGCCGTGTTTCCGGTTCGGGCAGGGGGCCGGCCGCCGGTCTGAGGTGCCCCCGCACACCGGTATGGCTCAATGCCTTGGCAGCAAACAGATTGCAGGGCATCTCCTTGACCTTGTTGAGATGGTTGTTGATGATTTTTTCGCGCGCAACGAGCCGGATTCCCGCCCTGGCCAGACCGGACAGTTTGCGGTGCATGGCCGGGTTCTTTTCACGAAGAAGGCGGATCACATCCACCGGATCTTCCGGATACGGCTCGCAGGGGATGAGTTTGCGTTTGGGGCTTGGCGACCCGTTGCGGTCGAGGCGGGCCGTTTCCATTGGCTGCCGGGTGGTTGCCGGATCGCCGGGCTGGTAAGACATAGTCACCTCGTCCGGCCGCACTTTCACCTGCGTCAGACTCACCGTACCTCGGTCTTTCCAGCGCATGGCAACGGAGATGGCCGGCGGCCAGGGGCGGCGGCTGCGATGCAGTTTCAGCTGCTGTTCGTCGGTCAGTTCCTTTATGAAGTTACTTGTGGCCTTGCGGAACAGGCGGGTACGCAGCCGCAGGATCATCCCGGGCATCAGACCGGACGAAGAAAGCACATAGGGCGCACCCACGATCTCCTTCAGTTCTGTACCGTCCCACTGCCACTCAATCGGGGCAAACACTCCGGGAAAGACCACCAGATGGAACGGCCGGTACAGATGCAGCTCCATATCCCCCAACATTTTGCGCAGAGCGTGCAGATCGGTGCTGGTGGATGCGGACCGCACCAGCTTGCCACGGCTCCGGTATTCGTATCCCGGCTGCTCGCGGAAGGGGGCATGGTAGTAGTTCATCAGGCAAACCACCATGCCGTGATCGTTGGCGGCGATCCAGGTGCCACCGCCTTCCGGGTCGCGCGGTGCCAGAACACGAATTCCGTCAATGGTTTCCACATCGGGTGGATGCGCTTCCGGCCTTGAAAAGCGCTCGTCACGGTTGAATACGACCGTCAGGGTGTTATTGCGGATGTGCCAGCTGAGGGTACACATGGTGGGTTAGGTGGACCGGTCTTAAAATGCTGAAAATTACTGGCTGCGGGACTCAATTCCAACTTGTCGCATTTGTCCGGAGCAGTTCTTATCTTAAGTGAATAAGTTTATTACCCTTTAAGGTCATTCAAGGTCAGAATACCCCAAGCAGCAATCTGCCGCAGGTACAATTATTAGGCCGCGCGATTATATCGGCGCACGATTGCGCATTATTAAAACCCATTTGAAACGAAACCGGAACAAATTCACCACCGGTAGAAAGCAACCATGGCACGTACACCCAATCCCACCAATCCGGCAAATCCTGCCAATCATTCCAAGCCGAAACGCAGGCAGGCCGCACCCGTCCGCAATGGCACCAAAGCCCGGCAGATGGCCGAATCCGTCGAGATCATGGCTCCGGTCGGATCCCGGGAGTCGCTCACGGCCGCACTCAAGGCCGGTGCCGGGGCCGTCTATTTCGGTGTGGGCAAGCTCAACATGCGTGCCGGCACCCGGAACAATTTTACCGTCGAAGACCTGCCGGAGATCGCCGCCGCGTGCCGGGAGTACGGGGCCAACGCGTACCTGACGCTCAATACGGTGATGTATGACGAGGACATGGACGCCATGCGCGCCACGGTGGACGCCGCCGCTGAAGCCGGCATCACGGCGCTCATCGTGTCGGACCCGACCGTGATGCAGTACGCCCGCGAGGCCGGCATGAACGTGCACGTATCCACCCAGTGCAACATCACCAACACGGGCATGGTCCGTTTCTACTCGCGATGGGCGGATGTGATGGTGATGGCGCGCGAGCTGAACCTGCCGCAAGTGGCCCGGATCACGCGCCGGATACGCGAGGAGAACATCACGGGTCCGTCGGGCAAGCCGGTGCGCATCGAGATGTTCGTGCACGGGGCCCTGTGCATGGCCGTGTCCGGAATGTGCTACATGAGCCTGCACACGCACAACAGTCCGGCCAACCGGGGCACCTGCGTGCAGAACTGCAGGCGGCCTTACGAGGTGCGCGATCAGCACAGCGGCACCGAGCTGCAGGTCCACAACGAATACATCATGAGCGCGGGCGATCTGTGCACCATCGGGTTTCTTAACAAACTGCTGGATGCGGGTGTCAGTGTGCTGAAGATCGAGGGCAGGGGACGGTCGGCCGACTATGTGCAGACGGTGGTCACCTGCTATCGCGAGGCGGTTGAGGCGATCCGCGAGGGGACCTATACGCGAGACAAGGTGGCCCGGTGGGAGAAGGAGCTGGCCACCGTGTACAATCGCGGTTTCTGGGACGGGTACTATCTGGGACGCACGATGGGCGAGTGGAGCGATGTGTACGGGTCGAAGGCGACCGTGCGCAAGACCTACCTGGCCAAATGCGACAACTACTACCAGAAGGTGGGCGCCGGGGTGTTCCTGATGGAAACCGGCTCGCTGTCGACCGGCGACGAGATCATGGTCACCGGTCCCACCACCGGCGTGCTGAAACTGACCGTCGACGAGCTTCGTGTGGAGGATGCCGTTGTGGACAAGGTGCGCAAGGGCGATCTGTTCACTTTTGTGGTGCCGGAGAAGGTGCGTCGGGCGGACAAGCTCTACAAGCTCGTTCCCTCTTCAGAGAACGGTACCGATCAGTGAGGTAATGTCCGGCGTGGGTGAACCGGGAGAAGGAACGTCCGCCTAACAATGGGCCATGGTGGGTCCCGAGGCAGCCGGTATCCGCTCTATTCCAGGCGCGCTGTGGCATCCTCGGGGGTGAGGTCTGTTGCACGAGATTATGCCCGAGTGGGAAAACCGGGGTTTGAAGAACAATTTATGTCCCAAATCGATTTTCTCCTCAGATTTTTCAATTGTGATGCATTAGCAACATTCAAAAAGTCAATACATTTCGGTCGTTTTATTATTTAAAATGTTTGTTTATTATTGAATTGCGTCCCGAGTAGCCGGTCGCTTTCCAAACCGGCGGCATATCCTACGGGGGCATCCCAAAGAAGTAAGCAACCCCAAAAATAGAAATGGACAACATGACCTACGCAAAGACGATATTAAGTTTGCTGCTGATTCTGTCACTTACGGTATTTGCCTGCAGCAAGGACGATGATGACGACAATGGCGAACTGGATCCGGGAGAATTCCCGCTCGAAGGGCTTCTGAATGAGAATACCTCCTTCCTGATTTTGGCCGTGGAGGAATGGGATGATGAATTTGATGCCTACATGACCATGTTGATAGTGGAAAACCATCAGACCGCCACGCTTAAAATTGATGGAAATGACATTGCCTTGTCCAGTTTCGGGAACTACTATTTCGCGGAGCTTGACCTGATGCCCGGCCAGAGCTTTTCCTATGAGCTCCGGGTCGACGGGAACACGCGTTCCGGATCGCTGGCCATACCAGCCGTTATCCAGGCCAACTTCCCGGATGAGTTTAACCTCTCTTCCAATTACACCATGAGCTGGACCACCTCGGCCGATCCGACCGGGTTTATCGCATTTCTGCAGATTGAGTTGGATGACGACTGGATCGACAGCGGTGCGCTGCTTTCCGGAAGCACCCGAAGCCATACCTTCAACAGTAGCATCTATTCCGGGCTTTCCGAGGATGACATCTGGTACATCGACGTTGGCGTGCTTGGCATGAACTACGACATGAAAGATGGCATGGTGATCATGGCCGCCTATGACGTGTACGAGGAGTACTATTACGGAAATGACTTCGGCTTCCGTCAGGCGGAGAAGCAGGTTGCCGGCGATCATCCGCGCGGAAGATTCCCCGGCGTGCTTCGTCATCTGGCCGTGCCCGTGGAGTAGGCGGAGACATCCGTCCCTGTGCGTTCGGGCTTGGCCCGGTTTTCACCTGAAAGCGACCTGTGCACTGCGGCAATCGGCGTGCGGTTTGCGCCGCTACTGTCCGCGTTCGGCCAGATCCAGCCAGCGTTCGCTTTTTTCGTCGATGAGCTCCCCGAGAACTCCGTATCGTTCGGACTTTTCGCGGAGCTCTTCGTATTCCAGGGCCCCGGCTGCCAGTTCAGTTTCCAGCGCCGCGCGCTCCTCCTCCAGTCCGGCAATCTCTCTCTCCAGCCGCTGCAGCTCCTTGCGTTCCTTGTAGGAAAGGCCCTTTTGTCCTGTTTTATCTCTTGTGGATGCGGACCCGGCTCCGCTGTCCGTGCCGGACCCTTTGCCGGATTCTTTGCCCGTTCCGGTAAGTGAGCTTGCGGAGTCTGAGGTTTTCCTGGTATCCGCCGCCTCGTATCCTTTCTTTTGTTCGGATTCACGGCGCAGCTGCTCTTCGCGGTACTCGAACCATGTGCCATTGAAATCACGGATCACCCCGTTCCCCTCGAAGATGAAGTAATGCTGGACCAGCTTCTCCATGAAAAAGCGGTCGTGGGAGACAACGATCAGGCATCCGCCGAAATCCATCAGGAAATCTTCAAGCCGGGTTAGGGTGTCCAGGTCCAGGTCGTTCGTGGGCTCGTCCAGGATCAGGAAGTTGGGATTGCGGACCAGCACCATCATGAGTCCGAGCCGCCGTCGTTCGCCGCCGCTAAGCTTGCCGACCGGGGTGTATTGCATTTTGGTCGGGAACATGAAGTGTTCAAGGAACTGCGAGGCGGAGATGCGCCGGCCGTTTGAAAGGGTGATGACCTCGGCGATTTCGGTGATTACGTCGATGACGCGCATCTCCTCGTCCAGCTCCAGCCCCTGCTGCTTGTAATGGCCGAATGCGATGGTGCTGCCTTTGTCGATGGTGCCGGAGTCGGCGGGTTCTTCGCCGGTGAGCAGGCGGAGGAAGGTGGACTTGCCGGTGCCGTTGCGGCCGATGATGCCGATGCGCTCCCCGCGGCTGAAGGTGTAGCTGAAATCATCCAGGATGACCGTTTCTCCGTTGCCCGTCTTGCCGTTGCCCTTTTGTCCGCTGGCTGCCTCCCCACTGACTTTTTGTCCACTGGCCGCGTCTTCGCTGCCCGTTGCCCCATATCGTTTGCTGATGTTGCGCACCTCCAGGATTTTCTTGCCCATGCGCTGCATGGAGACCTCGAGCCGCATATCGGGTCCGCCGGATGTCTGCTTTGCCTTCTCCTCGGTCTCATAAAACGCGCTGATGCGCGATTTTGACTTGGTAGTGCGCGCTTTGGGCGACCGGCGCATCCACTCGAGTTCCTTTTTGAGAAGCTGGGAGGCCTTGCCGGCGGCCACTTTTTCGACTTCCTGACGCTCGGCCTTCTTCTGCAGGTAATACGAGTAGTTGCCGCGGTGGTGGTAGAGTTTGCCCTGGTCGATCTCGATGATCTGGTTGCAGATGCGGTCCAGGAAGTAGCGGTCGTGGGTGACCATGAGCAGGGTGGTGGTGCTGCGGGAGAGGTGGTTTTCCAGCCACTCGATCATGTCGACATCCAGGTGGTTGGTCGGTTCGTCGAGCAGCAGCAGGTC
>SKNT01000003.1 GCA_007120385.1 Balneolales bacterium | reverse complement strand
GACCCGTGCGGAAATACTCCGGCATGTCCGAGAAGGCCAGCGCCGCACCCTCACGAGGTTCGGCCTGCCAGGGGATTTTGGGAAGCTGGTTCACCTCGAAATCGTCGAGGGTGACCAGGTCACCGGAAGCGGCCCCCATGAAACGGGGTCCCGGAGGCGGAAGCAGCGGACCGTCGTCATCCGGGTCATCCGAAGTCACATCACAGGCCATTGGGGCGGCCAGGATGAGCGCTATGAAAAGACATGTCAAAAGTGAACGTAAATAATTGCCGAATAATAACATAACTGCAAAGATAAATGGATGGTAATGTTTGTTTCTGTCCCTGATTCCGGTTGTTCCGCCAAACCGGCTCGCCGGGTGGCACATACAAATTCAATATAGGCAAACCCCGAAAAGATGGAAATGCATCTGCTGCGCTTGCAAAGCCCGCTTGAATCCGGAACCCTGTGCAGCACCGGTGATAATAGAAATAAACGCACACAATCGCTCCACACTTAAAAAAAAAGTAGAAATTCATCCGCTTTTGCATTAAAATGTGTAAGCGATTACACAACGTTTTTTGATGGTATTTTGGCGGACAGGGACGCCCCGCGGGAACTGCAAAGGCCGTATCTCCAAGAAGGTCATTCCATTTACGCTGGAAGCCGTGTAATCCGAACCTTTTCCAATCAATCATTAACAATTATGAAACACTGCTTACTAACTATCTGCCTTGTACTTGGAATGATGATATCCTGGGCGGCACTGGCAGAAGCTCAAACACGAACCATTACCGGAACGGTTTTCGATGCCGATGACGAATCCACCCTTCCCGGGGTGAACATCATTATTGAAGGCACCACCACCGGTACCACCACTGATGCTGACGGACGGTACGAGATCCGTGTCCCGGCCGATGCCGAACGGCTTGTATTCTCCTTCATTGGTTTCGAGGAACGCCGGGTCCGAATCGGCGACCGGACCTCCATTGACGTTCGTCTCAGTCCGATTGTTTTCGTCGGCGACGATGTGGTTGTCACGGCCATGGGTATGACCCGTGCCGAAAAGTCGATCGGTTATACCGTGCAGGAGGTAAACGCCGAGGAATTTCTCCGGAATCGCGACATGAACTTCATGTCCTCGCTGCAGGGTCGGGTGGCCAACGTGCAGATTTCCGGACTTGGTACTGGTGCTGACGGATCTGCGCGGATCGTCATCCGGGGCCACCGCTCTCTTCGTCCCGGTGGGGCCAACCAGCCGCTGATCATCGTGGACGGGATGCCTATCGACAACTCGGGCGGCATGAGTGCCGGCCAATGGGGCGGCTTTGACTATGGCACCGGCCTGAACCAGATCAATCCGAATGACATTGAGACGATCAACATCCTTCAGGGTCCGAATGCCGCAGCGCTTTACGGCGCCCGTGCCGCCAACGGCGCGGTTGTGATCACCACAAAAAGCGGCCGCGGCGTGGCCGGGGTCGGCGTGGAATTCACCTCCAATATCACTTTCGATACTCCCGTTCTGTCGCCGGAGTTTCAGAATGAGTACGGGCGCGGTGTGGCCGGCCGGTTTACCGACTACGACGAAGACGGTGATTTTTACATTATCGACAACAGCATCCAGTCCAGCTGGGGGCCGCGCATGTCCAGCAACATCATGGTGCAGGACTGGGCCGGCAACATCCGCCCGTTCTCACCGCAGGGCAATCATGTAAATGATTTCTTCCGCACCGGTGTGACCAGCAACCAGACCATTACCATGACCGGCGGCGGCACCGACCACGGATACCGTCTCTCCTACACCAACATGAACAACCAGGGGATCTATCCCAGCAGCGAGGTGATCCGGCACAGTGTTTCGCTACGGGCACACAAGCATTTCTCCGACCGGCTGCGCGCCGATGGCCGTTTCGGTTATGTGAAGCAGGACGGGTTCAACCGCCCCCCGCAGGCCCGCGACCCCGACAACCCGGTCAAGGCGCTGGTTCGCATGCCCCGCAGTGAGCGGCTGGAGGATCTGCGGGATTTCCGCACGGCCGACGGTCTGCCGCGCACCTGGGACGGTGCCTGGCTGCGTCCCGAAGGACAGCGCGCCACCCGCAACATGAATCCATACTGGGCCTACAATCTGAACATCAACGACGATGAGCGCGATCGCGTTTACGGATTTGCCCAGGTCAATTACATGCTCACCGAATGGATGAGCATCATGCTCCGTACCGGCATCGACTCCTTCGAGGAGACCAGAGAATGGCGGCGGGCCACCAACACACCCTACGAAGACCAGCCCTCTTTCACCCTGCAGACCCGAACCGTCGAGGAGTTCAATACCACGGCCATCCTGACCATCGACCGTCAGCTGGCCGAAGACTGGACCCTGGAGATGAACCTCGGTACCAACTACCGCAATTACGTAGACCGCAACATAGGATACCGGGGTGTAGGGCTGAATATCCCCGACTTCTACACCATCAGCAACGCCCAGACCGTGGCCAATATCTACGGATTGCGCCGGGAGAGAGAGAACTCCCTGTTTGGTTCCGCCCAGATTGGCTTCCGCAACTATGCATTCCTGGATATGTCCAACCGGGTAGACTGGGTATCCACCTTGCCGGTGGACAATCTCCCGTTCTTCTATCCCTCCGTTTCGGCCACGCTGATATGGAGTGAGGCGTTTGGGTTGCAGTCCGAGACCTTTACTTTCGGCCGCTTCCGCATCTCGTTTGCCGAGGTTGGCGCCGGGGCATCGCCCTATATGACCAACTTCGACTTCATAGTCAGTCCGGGCCATTTTGGAATGCCGTTCGCCAATCTTCCGGGTACGCTTCCCGCTATTGATCTGAAGCCCGAGACCGCCCGTTCCTACGAGGCCGGGATCGATCTGCGCTTCTTTGGCGACCGCCTGACATTCGACATGACCGGGTACACCGAGACCACGCGCAACCAGATCCTGACCGTTCCTGTCTCACGCACGTCCGGCTTCAACGCCGCCGTCATAAACGCCGGCGAAATCCGCAATCGCGGCTTCGAGATGATCGCGACCGGCATCCCGCTCGATACGCGCACAGGCTGGCGCTGGCAGTCGCGCATCACCTTCGGGATCAACCGCAATGAGATTATAGAGCTGAGTGAAGACGTGCGCAACTACTTCCTTGGAAGCATAGACGGCGCCGTTGTGCGCGCTTCACTGAACGATCCGTTCGGTGACATCGTGGGAAGGGCTTATGCCCGAAACGAGAACGGCGACCGCATCATTGGCAGTGACGGCTTGCCGCTTGTAGCCGAGGGCGACCGGGTACTTGGCAACTTCAATCCGGACTGGACGGCAGGCTTTTCCAACAACTTCCGCTACCGGAATATCGGTTTGAGCACCCTCCTCGATCTTTCGATCGGCGGGGAGGTCTATTCGCTGACCAATGCACTCATGGCACAGCGCGGCAATGCCAAGTTCACACTGGAAGGCCGCAACGACTGGTACGCATACCAGGCCGAACTGGAAGCCGGCAACCCCGACGCCGTTCCCCGCGGTTACGTCGCCAAAGGCGTTGTCCAGGTTGGAGAGGATGATAATGGCAATCCCGTCTGGGCAACCAACGATAAACCCGTCGACCCGCAGCTTTACTGGGAAAACATCGGTGGATACAGCCCGGTAACCGAAGAGTTCGTCTATGACGCCACCTACGTGCGGTTCAGGGAGCTGGCCATATCCTACTTCATGCCCCCGCGCCTGACGGAACGCCTGCCAATCGTCGGCATGGAAGTATCCGTAATTGCCCGGAACCTGTTCTACATCCACAAGAATACTCCCGGCTTCAGTCCGGCACAGGGCAGTTTCAATATCGGCAATGCCCAGGGCATTGAGGCCTTCGGTTTCCCGGAAACCCGAAGCATCGGATTCAACATCAATGTCCGCATCTGACGGAGTGACCCATGAAATCATATTTAATACGTGGAACAAAGATCATGAATAAGAAAACAATCACCGGAATGCTGCTCGCCCTGATCTTCATTGGTGCCTGCACCGATGAATTCGAGCGCATCAACACCGATCCGACACGAACGACCGAAGTGCCGCCCGAAATGCTGTTCACCCGGGCTCTGGTGTACGGGGCGCTGCGCTATGATGTCTACCAGCGGGGCAAGGACCTTTACGGCAACCGGTACTCCCAATACCTTGCCAACATCCAGCCCGGTTGGGGCACCGACCGCTACGAGACCCGGCAGGACTGGCTCACCGCCTTCTGGCGCGCCTCATATTCGGATTTCGGGATGAACATCCAGCGGGCCATCGAAATGACGGCCGATGATCCCGCAATGGCCAATCTGAATGCCCAGGCCCGCATCTGGCGGGTGTTCACTATGCACCGCGTCACTGATTTCTGGGGCGATGTACCCTACAAAAATGCTCAACAGGGCGTTCTGCGGCCGGTGTATGATTCGCAGGAGGAGATCTACCGGCATATGCTCGACGATCTGAAAGCCGCTGTCGACCAGCTGGATGAGGCCAACCCCGTGCGTACCGGTCCGGCCGACGTGCTTTTCAATGACGACCTGAACCAGTGGCGGCGTTTCGCCAATTCGCTGCGGCTTCGGCTGGCCATGCGCGTATCCTATGCGGATCCGCAGCTGGCGCAAAGCCACGTGAGCGAAGTGCTAAGCGAAGGGCTGATCATGACCAACAACAATCATTCGGCCATGCTTCAGATGGATCCGGGCGGCGGCACGGGCGATCTGGTCCATGAAAACCCGATGTACTGGATCTTCCGGTTCGATGAGTACCGCGTCAGCCAGACGATGATGGACATGCTTCTGGAAAAGGACGATCCGAGGCTTTCGGTCTATGCACGCAGGTCTGGTCGCGGAACCTGGGCGGGCCTGCCCAATGGTCTGTCCGACTCACAGCTCGGCGACCGTGACAATGCTCCGCGCAACTTCTCCATCCACGGACGGTATTTCGTCCAGCAGGAAACACCAATACCCTTCATCATCTATCCTGAAGTGAAGTTCCTGGAAGCGGAAGCCGCCTTGCGCGGATGGGGTCCCGGCAGCGCGCAGGATCACTACGAGGAGGGTGTCCGCGCCAGCATGGCATTTTTCAACCACGGCCATCGTGAAGTGCTCGGGGAAACCGAGGATGTGATTCCCCAGAATGCCATCAACGAGTACCTGGACAACCCGCTGGTTGCCTACAACGCAGGCGGCAGCTTTGAGCAGCAGCTTGAACAGATCATCACACAAAAGTGGCTGGCCATATTCGGACAGGGCCTGGAAGCCTGGGCCGAGATACGTCGCACCGGCTACCCGCAGCTCAATGAGATCATGGCGCCCGGCGGAGGTGAAACCAACGGACAGTTGCCGCGACGCGTCCGGTATCCCACCGAGGAGCAGGGACTCAATCCCGAAAATCTGCGTGATGCCGTTGAGCGCCAGGGCGGAAATCCCGGCAATTTCGACCTTCATCCCACACGCCGCATGTGGTGGGACGCCAATCCGAATATCAGCGTAAACGAAATGTAATCACCAAGCCGTGCGGATTCCGGCCTTTGTGCCGGTCCCTCGGCCCGGGGCCAATTTTGGACCCTGGAACACGCAGCCACCTTTTTACTTTCAACTTTTGACTTTCAACTCATAACTCTAACTGCCAACAAAGGAGAATCCATGAAACCAACAACTACTGTTCGCATCTCCACGTTATGCCTTGCCTTTGTCATGGGCATGACCCTTTCTTTATCGGCCCAGACGGTGACCGATGACTTTGAACTGTATGACCCGTTATGGAGTGTCATGCCCGCCGATGTGGAGTTCCTCTATGATTTCAACAATGAGGGCCAACCGGCTTATACCAACCAGGGTGGAACCGTGAACCGGCTCACCGGCAACATCCTGATCCCGACTGTCATTGACGGTGATCCCCAGATTGCCGTTATTGATTACGCCGACGGCTCCTTCATCAAATACCTCAACATGACCGAGGAGGTGCGCGGCGGCGACCAGCGGCTCCACGTCATCGAAGTGGCAACAACCCTTGACGGCCAGATCTTTGCCGTAAACCAGGTATCCGAAGCCAACCTCCGCGTTTATTACTGGACCGATGAAGATGCTGACCCGGTCGTTGTTTTCAATGAGCCTCTGGATATGCCCGGCGGTGGTCAGTGGGGCCAGTGGGGACAGGGTTTCGGCGTGCTCGGCACCGGTGACGACCTGACCGTGCTGGTATCCGGCTTCCAGAACCCCAACGTACTGGTCCTCAACTGGGACAATGGCGAACTTGAGATTGAAAACAAGTTCCAGACCGGCAATTTCGGTTACGGAAACGGCTTCGGCGAAATCCCGGGATCCGATTATGTATGGACCAACGGCGCCGGCATCGAGGCCTCGCTTTTCAATTACAAAACGGGTGAAGTGGGTACCAGTGTGGATGCCGCCATCCTCCCGGTCAACAACTACGACATCGACTACATCGAAACCGACATGGGCAGCTTCATCATCGCCGGTCCGGATTACCCGGAAGAGCCGTTCTCGGTAGTGGATGTCACCGATGTCAACGACCCCATCCTCCGCCACATCATCGTATTCTTTGTGGAAGATGCCGTTGAGAACGTGCAGCTTACCGGTTTCGTCCACTTTTCCAAGGATGGCAACGGCGTTGTGATGTCCTCCAACAATCCACTGATGTACTTCGAGTTTGGCATCGGTTCCCCGATACCCACCTCCAGTGAAACCGTGTCGAATGATATCCCGGAGCGTGTTCGCCTGGACCAGAATTACCCCAACCCGTTCAACCCGTCCACGCTGATTGTCTATCACCTGAATGACGCAGCCGAAGTGTCAATCGAGGTGTTCAACGCTGCCGGACAGCGGGTTGGCACCATCAACGAGGGCATGCGCCAGGCAGGCACACATCAGGTTTCGTTCGACGCCACCGGTCTTGCCAGCGGCACCTACCTGTACCAGCTTCGTGCCGGTGACCGCATCATGACGCGCACCATGACCCTGGTGAAATAACCGCACGGCTTTTATACCGTAGTAAAAAGGCTATCAGGACAAGCACCTGGTGGCCTTTTTTATGTCCATTTGTTGCGAAGGCAAACGGCTCATACCTGTCACACATGCCTCACCGGCACCGGCTCCTCCTGTTTCCTGCGGTCGATGGCCGAAAGATGTCGGAACCAGGTGTAATAGAGCCCGATGGAAAGTACGATCAGCACCCCTGCAAGAATGAAGAAGTTGCCCCACTGTTTGGTCATGAACGACATGG
>SKNT01000069.1 GCA_007120385.1 Balneolales bacterium | reverse complement strand
TCCATGATAGCTATCGTACTGGCCGCAAATATCATCGGTACGATACTGCCGTTTCTCCTGACGCGCTTCAACATCGACCCGGCCGTGGCCAGCAGCCCGCTGGTAACTACCATTGTAGATGCCGTAGGGCTGATTATCTATTTCTCCATTGCCAGTATCGTAATCGGTGTGACCATGTGATGCCGGCAAGGTCTTACACGGAATGGCCGGACCGCATCCAGCCTAAAACAACATGGACACCTCCCAGCGGGAAACCATGCAGCTTGACACAGATGCCGGAGACGTTGTGCCACTAGCAAAACGCTGAACGCAAGATTCACTCATTCAGGTAATTTTGGACCACCGTAAGCAGGTTCTGCTTCTTGTACGGCTTTGACATATAGGCTGTAAAGCCCTGTGACAGGTAGTAGTCGGCATCGCCGCGCAGGGCATGAGCTGTAAGGGCTATGACCGGCACAGATTTGAAAGAAGAATTTTTTCGGATGGATTTGAGGGTCTTCACACCGTCCATGCCCGGTCCCAGGCTGATATCCAGCAGCACCAGATCAAAAAGGCTTTTCTTGATCTCATCCATGGCCTTTTCACCGGAATCAACGACGACAACATCATACAACGCTCCCAGGTAGACTTTGGCAACCTCCGAGCTGTCAAAGTCATCTTCAACCACCAGTATCCGCGGCACTTCTCCGGATCGCTTTCCTGCCGGCTGGTGAATCATCATTTCTTGCTGCTCCCGCACCGGACCATCCGAGGATTTCAGGGGTATGCGAACCGTGAACGTGGATCCTTCCCCCTTTCTGCTATGTACAGAGATGGAACCGCCAATGATTTTGGCCAGTTTCCGGCTTATGGTAAGGCCAAGTCCCGTACCTTCGTATTTTCGGGAATAGCCGGAACTTTCCTGCTGGAACTCGTCAAATACACGCGGGAGAAATTCCGTTGAAATACCGATGCCCGTATCCTTTACATGCACTATAATCCACTCGTCCAGCAGGTCCCGCTCGGTTGCAACGATTACTTCCACATATCCCGCATCCGTATATTTTATTGCATTCGATAGCAGGTTGTACAGGATGCGCCCGAACAGCTGGCGGTCCACATCCACATACAGTTCCTCCATATCGCTTTTCACCTCCAGGCCGAGCTCCTTATGCCTGGCCAGACGCGCATGCAGGTTTACGTTCCGCCTGACCTCGTCAATAATATTGGTGCGCTCTGGCTGCACCCTGACTTTATCCGCCTCCAGTTTAACCAGATCCAGAACCGATTCGATCGTCTCCATCAATCTCTGTCCGCTGGCGGAAATCCGCGAAGCCATGTCACGAAACTCCCCTTCCGGCAGTTCGGACTCCAGAATGTTCGAAAAGCCCAGTATTCCCGTAAGCGGTGTCCGCATTTCATGGCTCATGTTGGCCAGCAGTGCGGTTTTAACCCGGCTCATGGCTTCGGCCGTTTCCTTGGCGCGGATCAGCTCCTCCTGAAACTGTTTGCGGTCCGAAATATCGCGCGAATTGATGACCACGCCGGCAATGGACGGTTCCACCATCAGATTGGTACCGATTGACTCCAGATGGATCCATTTCCCGTTTCTTTGCAGAAAACGGCACTCCAGTACCATTTCCTCGTCCGACTGCTCCAGCATTTTCCGGAATGTGCTGCGCGCCTCGGCCATATCATCGTTGTGAATAAAATCGAAAGCCGACTTTCCCCGCAGTTCATCCTCATGATACCCCAGGGTTTTCTGCACGGATGGAGCCACATAGACAAACTTTCCGTCTCCGTCCAGTATGGTGATCACATCCGAGCTTTTCTGGATCAGCGTCCGGAATCGTTTTTCACTGCTTCGCAACAGATCCTCTGCACGGGACCTCACCATGTAGGCCGACACCAGCTCCACCATCACAGAGAGGGAATGGACTTCAAGTTCCGGGAACTTCTCCCTTTTCTGAGGCCAGAATATGCTTACAGCGCCGACATAGCCGGTCTCCCTGGACTGGAACGGGAAAACAGCCAGTGAGCCGACACCTTCTCCCTCCATTCTTTCGTGCTCGGATGCCGCTGCATCGGAAAGTTCGCCTGCATCTGTGAACAGCAGCGGCTGCCCTCCTGCAACCTGATCCTTCCACCAGCTGCCGCACAAATGGCTGCATGAATTACCGTTTGTAGCGGATGAGGCCTCAGTTGGTGATATCCAGGAAATCCTTTCATCCTTTCCTTCCGAATTTTCGCTGCCGGTCGGGTACATGCACAGGCACGATTTCGAGGCCTGCACCGATTCCGCCATCAGACCGAGAATCTCTGGGATATCGGGAGGGGTATCCTGAAAGAGCCTGGTGCGTATCTCGTTGATGACATTCTCAAACTCCTTGCGGATGAGGGTGGTCCGGGCATGCTTGCGTTCCCTGCGGATATCACGCAGCACGGCCACCACGCCGGCTGTTTTCTCCTGACCATCCAGAATGGCTGCCAGAGAGCCGTTTACCGGGATGAATTCACCATTTCCCCCGGCTAGCAGGCAGTCATCAGGCAGATACCAGCGATCCGACTGTTCCATCAACTCCTCCCCGGGCCATGCCACCGGCCGGTCGTCCTGCTCACTGACCAGACGCAGCACTTCCTGCAGGTTTTTCCCCGGCAGTTCGTCACTGGCCACGCCCAGCAGCGTTTCCGCAACGGGGTTGGCATAGGTGATGGCCAGTTCCCGGTTGGTGGCTATTACCGCATCGCCGATGTTCTTTAGCGTTGTGGAAAGCAGCCTCTCGCTCCTGTTGACCTCAAGCTGCTTTTCATGCTTGTAGAGCGCCATTTCGATGGCGGAGCGTATCTCATTCTCACTGAATGGCTTGTGGATATAGCCGTACGGTCCTGTAGCTTTGGCGCGATCAATGGTATGAAGGTCCGAATGTGCAGTTACATAGACGATTGGAATGATGTGCTGCTTAAGTATCGTCTGGGCGGCTTCAATGCCGTCGGCCTGGTTGCCCAGATGGATATCCATCAGAATCAGATCCGGCTTCACTTCCAGGGCAATCCGTATGGCATCGGCTGCATTGCCCGCAGGACCAACAGCTGCATAATTCATACGCTCCAGACCCGCACAAATACTGTGGGCCACTATCATCTCGTCTTCAACTACCAGAATTCTCTTTTTGTCTGGCATGGACTTGTCGGAATGGGAAATTGTATGTATTGTAAATAAGTATTAGCGATTAATATACGCCAATTTGCAACATCCTGAAACGATATTTGAAACATGCCGGGTGTCGTTGCGTATTGCTGCAACTGCTTCAAGGGCCGGTTTTCTCGTTGCCGATCGTCCTGCTGAAGCATCCAACCGGTAAGAAATGCCATAATCCAGCATCAACAAGTGGGAGATTCACCAGAAAAGTACACACGGCTCCTAGTCCCGGCTCTCGTCGGACTATTGCTGTTTCTGCTGCTGATACCCTGGGCGCATCCGCCTGCGGAGCTGCCCCAGCGTGCTGACAGCAATGAGGTCATCAGTGAATCCCGCCGGTTTCTGCAGAACTCGGGATTTGATCCCGGCTCACTGAAACCATTTATCGTATTCCGCACCAACGATGATCTGCTGAACCGACAGATTGCTCATTTTGGGAAGAAAAAGCTTGCCGGGTTCATTCGAAACGGCTTCCTGCATTTCATCCCTTCCTACTACTGGCAGGTCGCATGGATCGATACCGATGACCACGAGGATATGACCATTACCATGGAAAGCTATCTGCAACCGCTCGGGGTCACGGTCTTCCGGACCGTACACTCGCCCGATGGTGCCACCATTCGTTTTCACATGGATCATTATCGCAGCGGAGCCGGGTATCGCCAGCCGGACCGCCATCCACCCCTCACTCTATCTGCGACACCATCCTACCAGGAGATCAGACCGGTACTCAAGGGCACCGTCTGGGACAATCACTTGATGCGGGTGGATACTACGTATCGCTCCGAACAGCACGGTGAAAGGCTGACAAATGCCGTCCTTGTACCGGAAACCGATATTTTTGAGCATATCCCGCGAATTACCGTGCGTCTGAATGCGGACGGACACCTGCAGGAAATCAATCAGGAAGTGATCATCGGCGGACAAACGGTTACCGAGGCGGATTCACAGGGCGACTTCATCCGGGGCATCTTCTTCATCACCGCCTTGCTGCTGTTCATCACCCTGTTTGTCCGGCGTATCTTTCACCGGCTGGTAGACATGCGCAGCGCTTCTATATATGGCGCCTTTGCCGCCGTTATTTTTGTGCTTCACATGACTCAGATGCTCTTCCAGAGCACCGCTTTTTCCCTCTTGGACCAGCAGCTGCTGCAGATCCTGGCAATGGTGCTTGCCATCATCGTGGTTTCGGTGGCATTCGGAATTTTCGTATTCATGCTGAGCGGACTCGGGGAATCGCTGAGCCGGGAAGTCTGGCCGGAAAAAATCAACACACTCACCATGCTCCGCCTGGGATATGTTGGCAGCAGTTCGCTGGGCAACGCGACGGCCACTGGGGTGCTGGGTTCATTCATCTACCTCGGACTGGCAGCGCTCCTGTACACGCTTTTCGATCACAGCTATCTCAACCTGCTTGAAAACCAGCTTTTCTATACCGAAAGCTACCTTTTTCCCGTCTGGCAAATTGCCGTTCGGAACCTGTTCTGGACAATCCTCATAACAGGCGGTATTTTCGCCTGCTTCCTCTCCTGGGTCGGGGTCAACCGGAAAAACAACATTCTGCTGCTTCTCAGCGGCGGACTGGCTTTTACACTGCTTTCCTCCTATCAGGTCAGCACTCCTGAATCACTCCTGATTTATGTGTTCTGGCTTGTACCGGGAATCGCAGCAGCCTGGTTTTTCCTGCGCCAGGATCTTCTGGCACAGATTGTGGCCATCTTTGTGTTCCTGCTGCTCTGGAGCACCGTGGACGGCAGGGTGGTGGCCGGGTCTCCTGATGCCTGGCTCTCGTGGTCGTTTCTTGGTCTGGCCGGCCTGCTTCTTGCCGGTGGTATTGTCCTGGCGGAATACGGAAAACGCTACGGCCACCTTCCGGAACTCACTCCGGGGTACATCCTTGAAATAGCACGGGAGCAGCGAGTGGAACGCGAACTGGAAATTGCCCACCAGGTGCACCAGTCCTTTCTGCCTGTCAATCTTCCCAAACTGGATGGCATGGATGTGGCCGCCAGTTGTCACCCCGCCTTCGATGTCGGTGGTGACTACTACGATGTGATTCCGGTGGATGATCGCCGGATGGCCTTTGTGGTTGGCGACGTGAGCGGGAAAGGGATCCAGGCGGCTTTTTTCATGACCATGGTCAAGGGAATCTTTCAGAGCCTTGTGAAGGAGATACCGGAACCGGTACCCCTTTTGACCCGCATGAACCGTCTATTCTACGATAATGCCCGCCGTGGCAGTTTTATCTCCATCTGCTACGGCCTGCTGGATGTGAGGGACGGCACACTGAAGTATGCCCGGGCCGGACACAATCCGGCCATCCTGATGAACAGCCGCGAGCAAAAAACGACGATGCTTCGATCGAGCGGACTCGCAATCGGGCTCACGAAAGCAGATGACTTTGAACGCAGTCTTTCTGAAGTGACGCTCACCATGTCCCCGAAAGACACGCTGGTTTTCTACACCGACGGTGTCACGGAAGCGCTTAATCCGTCGGGACAGATGTACGGGGAGGAGCGGCTCATTTCGGAGATTGCCAGGCAGCAGAGTCAACCGGCAGCACTCATGCTCGATCATCTCACCTCTTCGGTGAATCGCTTTACGGCATCCACACCGCTCAATGACGACATGACCATGGTGGTGGTCCGGAAACTGTAGCCCGGCTGTTACCCGGACAGCATACTCCCACTCGCTTCACGAGGCCGGGCAAATGTTTCCCGGGTTTCCCGGATGGCTTACCCATTTTGGCCATGGAGCATTGAACTGCGCCCGGCAAGCAAGGCTTCAGGGCAGCAACACTTTGTCAATGGCATGGATAGCACCGTTGGTTGCCACCACATCAGCCGCCACAAGCTGTGCATCCCCGATCGAGATGCCCTCTTCATGCTGTTTTACCTCAAAAACGGTACCCTGGAACGTTGGAATATTTTCCACAGTGGCAAGATCATCGGATAGCATGGTACCCGAACTGATGTGTGCACGCAAAATATCCCTGAGTTCATCGGGATTTTCCAGCAATCCTTCCATCACATCCTTGGGAAGATCGTTGAAAGCCTGGTTGGTAGGGGCAAATATAGTGAACGGACCTTCCTCCCTGAGCTTGTCTTCAAGTCCGGTTTCCACGATCAAAGTATGGAAATACTGGATTTGAGCAAACTGGGAAGCGGATTCAACAATATCCATGCCCGTCTCCATCTGCGCTTTGGCGGCCGGACCCGTCAGCAACACAAGGGCAAGAATGAAAGCAGTTTTCCTGAAAATGCCGCTTGCTGTTTGTTTTGACTGTACCGGCAGTGACCGGTTGCAGCTATTGCCGGCAACAATGATGTGTTGCGGCGTCGACTTGCCAGACCCGCCTGTTCCTGTGTGCTTGTCCGGCGCGGACATATGTTTTTCTGACTGCAGCATAATACCTCCGGTTGATTAACATTGTCTATCATTAACAACAATGTCCCCGACACAGCGTTCATTTGCAGAGTTATTTCACCTGTTTTTACATTTTTTGACATTCAAAACTCCTCACATTACTGCCTAAAAAGGTGAAGGAAACCGGAATAATTGCTATTATACCGCGAACATAATTTCCTTGTAACTCCATACTCCAGGGTAACTCCATGCATGACATTGTTCTGATCAAAGGAGACGGCATCGGGCCGGAAATAACGGATTCCGTTGTTGAAATACTTGCTGCTGCCAAAGTGGAAATCAACTGGATTCCGGCGCTGGCCGGCATGGAGGCCTTCGAAAAAACCGGAAACCCGCTCCCCGATGAAACAACGGCACTGATCGAAAAGCACAAACTGGCACTCAAGGGACCGCTCACCACACCGGTAGGAAGCGGCTTCCGCTCGATCAATGTCGCCCTGAGACAAAACTTCGACCTGTACTGCAACATCCGTCCGGCCCTGACCCTGCCCGGTGTTCCCAGCCGTTTTGGAAATGTCGATCTGGTCACTTTCCGTGAAAACACGCAGGGCATGTACATCGGACAGGAACGCTGGATTGATGCAGAGCAAACCCAGGCGGAATCCATTGCCGTCGTCAGCCGCTATGCCAGCGAGCGGATTATCCGGGCCGCTTTTGAGTTCGCGGTAAAGAACGATCGAAAGAAAGTCTCGCTCATCCACAAAGCCAACATTCTGAAATACACGACGGGACTGTTCCTGAAGGTGGGCCAGGAAGTAGCCAAAGAATATCCTGACATCATATTCAATGACATGATCGTGGACAATACCGCGATGCAGATGGTCATACGTCCGGAGATCTTTGACATCATTGTCACCACCAATCTTTTCGGTGACATCCTGTCCGACCTGGCATCCGGACTTGTGGGTGGGCTTGGCGTCACCGGCTCGGCCAACATGGGTGACGAACATGCCATTTTTGAAGCTGTCCACGGCTCGGCGCCCGATATTGCCGGGCAGGGCAAGGCCAATCCAACCGCGCTGCTGTTGTCGGCGCTCATGATGCTCGATTACATCGGCGAAACCGACAAGGCGGAAAAAATCCGTAAGGCGCTCCACCGGACCCTGCTGGACAAGAACGTGGTCACGGGCGATCTAGGCGGCGACGGCAATACACAAATCTTCACCGACGCCCTCATCCGCAATATGCGATGATCAACGAAAACATTCGCCGTTCCGCACCCGCTGCAAACCCGTCAGAGTGAGTGTATGACCACTTCCCGCGTGGCGGTATCGAATACGGCAACGGTCGCCCCGGCGCACATCCTCCTTGCGGAACAGGGATACGGCCCGGGTTATATTTCGGACATGATCGTGCGTATCAGATATTATGCCAATTCTCATCGGTCTCACCTCCGGGTGTTATCATTTTCGGGATAAGGCTGCTGACGGAACCCGGTGCATTGCCACACCTTCACTCGGCCCGTTCCAGCAGCCGGTAGAGTGCAAAAAGCGTCTGATTTACGGGAACGGCCAGCTTGAAGGCAGCGCCTTTCCGCACAATATATCCGCAGAAGGTGTCATATTCCAGCGGTTTTCCCTTCTGCCGATCCTGCCAGGTGGATGTCTTGAAGGCGCCGAGGGTCCGGGTCTCTTCGATCACGGCGGCCCCGTCTTTCTCGGTGATTCGCACACCCTGGGCGCTGGCCACGGCCCGCATTTCGTAGAAAAGCTGCCAGGTGATGGCATAAGCATCCTCATCCTCGAGAATCAAATCGGTAGTGGATCCGGTCAGTCCTGTCATCATGTTGAAAATGCCGTTCCAGAGAAACTTCATCCACGCATCCCTGCGGATGTCGCGGCTCACCTGTACCGTTATGCCGGAATGCTCCATGATCTTCTGCAGCTGCAGTACCCGGTTGGATGACGACCCGTCCTCTTCGCCGAAAACCACACTCGAAAACCCGCGGTAGTCGATCACACCGGGTGCGGTAAGCTCCGCCCCGATCTTGCAGAATCCGCGGATAACCCGGTCGCTGCCGAACTCATCGCAGAGCAGTTCGTAGTTCTCCAACCCGTTCTGGATGGTGAGTATCTGTGTATGCCTGGCTACAACCGGATGTATCAGGCGGATCGCCTCCGGTGTGTCGTAGGATTTGACAGCGACAATGACCAGGTCGGGCGGTTGCTCCAGCGCGGATGGATCCTCCACGGCATGCACTGGATGCAGGTGCATCACGGTCTTGCCTGTAATCCGCAATCCGCGGCGCTGCAACGCAACCAGATGCGCGCCCCGGGCAACAAAAGTAACCTCCAGGCCGTCCATGCGGGCAAAATGTGCGCCGTAGAACCCGCCCACGGCACCACTTCCCATAATCAGAATTTTCTGCATAAGGTTTTTTTTACCATCGCTTTTGTATCTTACCTGCTGATGATACACAGCTTTCCACTAAACATAAAACCCTCCGTCATGAAAACACGTCTCCTGTCCACGTGCTGCGCCTTTTTGCTATGTCTGTTTGTCGTCTCCGGTCTTGCCGTAACAGCAGCTTATGCCGATGACCTTGAATCCCGCCTGGAACGCGCTTTTGAACTGTCAGAAAATTTTGAGGATGAAGAGGCCCTCGCAGCATTCAAGTCCGTTTTGGAACTGAAACCCGATCACTATGATGCGCTCTGGAATATTGTGATGCTGCACACTTCCATCGGGCACCGGCAGACCCGCAGCTCCGCCGAAGAAGCCCACTATGATGAGGCGTTCGAATACGCAAAAATCCTCAGGGAAGCTCATCCCGACCAGGCCGGATCCTATTTTGCCTATGCGGCGGCGGTCGGACGCAGGGCGCAGAGCGTAGGTGCCCGTGAGCGGATCCGCCTGTCCACCGAAATCCGCGAAAACGCTGAAAAAGCGGTTGAACTGGATCCCGAATACTCACGGGCCTGGAACGTGCTGGGCAACTGGCACCACCGCGCGGCCAACCTGTCCCGCCTTGAGCGCCTGGCTGCCAACGCTCTGTTCGGCGGCGCACCGGAAGGCGCCAGCAATGACAAGGCCCGCGCCGCTTTTGAGCGGGCGATTGAGCTGGATCCCCATTTCATCCTTTACTACCACGACAAGGCCGACTTCCTGATCACCATCGGCGAGAAGGACAGCGCCCGGCGTGTGCTGCAAAAAGGGCTGGAACTGGATATCGTCACCAGCGACGATGAGCGCTGGAAGAGCAACATGCGGGAGATGCTGGGCAAGCTCTAAAGGATTCGCACGGTCATTCCGCAGTGCAGCATGCGGTCGCCGTGATACGGATTCATGATCCGCTCCTGCATGCTCAGCCAGTCGCCGTTGCCGCCGTTCACCATGGGGCACCGCTGATGGTAGAGTACGTCTTTTTCATGACCAAACGCCTCCACCATGGCAATCAGGGTCTCCGACAGGTCCAGGTAGGATGCGCGTTGCTCTTCCACGTCGCTTTCACCTGCGATCTCCCGGCTGCGCTGGCGCACCGTTTCCATCCATCCGGAGGTCTCCTCTCGGACGTCCGTGTCAAGATGCCCGGTATCAAAGCGTTCGGCTTCCTCATTGAGCCGGCCGGCAAACGCCGCTGCTTCGGAAGCCGATGCCGCCACCAGCGCATCCGATAACTGGAAATATTCATCCAGCATGGCGTCAAACCGCTCCGCAGACGTTCCGCTAAGTGGATGTGGCGCCGGGGTATCCCGGCGGTCGGCCTCGTCAAGCCGGCTGATGTCCTGGTCTGCGTGCTCTCCGTGGTGTTCTTGTGCGTGCTCTCTGTGAACGTCATTGCCGTTGCGGTCAGAATGGGCATGGTCTCCGTTCCCGCCGCAAGCGGCCAGTAAAAGCATCAAGGTAATTGTTGCGATATTTTTCATGGTGTATTCCTCAATTATTGGTGTTTTTGGTTTTTATTTATAACTCACTCAACCGATTTGAATTCAACGAGCATGATCCGCACCGTGCCCCCGCCCCGGATCAGAAACCCGGTTCTGCCCGGATCCATCTCCCCGGCGTGGGTATGGACGATGGTCTGCCCGTTGCGATATCCGTAAAAATGACCTCCGCTTGCCGTTACCCGAAGGGTAAACCATCCTGACGTATCAATTTGACCGGAACCCAGGACATTGTCTGATCCGTCCCGGACCTGTCCCTGGCTCACATCCGAATCCACAAGCCTCAGGTACTGGTAGTTCTCCGGGTCCTGATAATGATGGATCAATGCGAACACTCCGTTGAACTCCTCCGTGTTCAGTTCGATGCGGCCGTCAACATTTCGTATGGCATCACCGAATAAAAGAAACGAACCCTCCTCTCCGGCTTCCAGAAGCAGCTGATGCCGCCCATCCACTTGAGTCAATTCCGCTCTATCCGGCTCTGGCCCTTCCACAGTGAAATATTCTGCAAGCGCGCGATCCGCTCCCGGACCGATTCTCCATGTCCATGATCCGTTATCGTGCAGCTCCGGCGCGGCCTCTTCCCGGAAACGCGCAAGATCCTGCTGCAGCAATTCAATCTGCTGCTCCAGCCGGCCAATTTCGCCAACCGCCACGCCATGTTTGTACACAAGCTTGGCTCCCAGTTCGCCCGTATACCACAGCATTCCCGTACCGGCAAAAGCCAGAAGAATCAATCCGATGAATACCGGCTGTTTCATTTCAAGGTTTTTCCACCAGGTCCAGATCCGCAAAAGGGTAAAGGCGATAAAATAGATCATGGTGTAAAGTGCCCAGTCTTCGTGAGATGTCACGACCGGGATTGCGTCACCGGTTACAGATACCGTATCGACAGCATGACGGCCGGACAAAAACGAGGCGATCAATCCCACGGTTCCGGCTGCATAAAGCGTGAGTACCATATTTTGAAGCCAGGCCTGATTTTTCACAAAGACCCGGATAACATCGACCAAAACCGCCACTACAAGCAAGGCAATGGGGAAGTGAACGATAAAGGGGTGTATGTTGGGTATCCAGTCTGGAGTCATGGTTCTGTTTTTTTATTCGTCATGAAAACCGGTCAGACTTCAAAACCCGACCGGCCTGCGCAATATTACGTTTCCAGTTTCAAAAACCGCGCATTGATAGCCACAATGATGGTGCTGAGCGACATCAGAACGGCGCCTACGGCCGGACTCAGCACGACGCCCCATGCAAAAAGAACACCCGCCGCCAGCGGTATGGCCACCACATTGTATCCGGTCGCCCAGAACAGGTTCTGCACCATCTTGCTGTAGGTGGCTCTCGAGAGCTGTATCACATGTGCCACATCCTCCGGATTGTTGCGCACCAGGACGATATCCCCGGTCTCCACAGCCACATCCGATCCGGCGCCGATCGCAATGCCCACATCCGCACTGGCAAGAGCCGGAGCATCATTTACACCATCACCGGTCATCGCCACTATGTTGCCCTGGCTCTGGACTTCTTTTACTTTGTCTGCTTTTTCATCCGGCAGCACCTCGGCAAACACCTGGTCGATGCCCAGCTCCTTCGCCACATATTCAGCCGTCTGTCGGTTATCACCGGTGAGCATCACACACTGGATGTCCATTTCATGGAGCCGGCTGACGGCCTGACGTGACTCGGAACGAATTTGATCACCCAGTGCGATCGCTCCCGCCAGCTCCCCGTCGAGCACAACAAAGACCACCGTCTTGCCTTGGGACGAAATCTCTTCGACCTGTTCTTGCGGATAATCCATCTGTTCATCACGCACATAGCCCGGGCTTACGACCTTCACCGCTTTCCCCTTCACATTTCCTTCCACTCCTTTTCCAGTGATGGAGTTGAAATCCTCCACTTTCCACTTTTCACCCGACTTTTCTACGATCCCCCTGGCAATCGGATGTTCCGAGTGGACTTCCACCGCGGCGGCAAAGTTCAGCAGCTCATCGTCACTGACCTGTCCGTTGAAGTTCAGGATATCGGTGACGGTGAACGTGCCCTCGGTCAGCGTTCCGGTTTTGTCGAAAATCACGGCATCCAGGTTGCGCGCCAGCTCAAAAGCGGTGCGGTTCCGAATCAGGAATCCGTTGGTAGCAGCCAGAGAGGTGGACACGGAGACAACCAGCGGGATCGCCAGGCCCAGCGCATGCGGACAGGCGATGACCATCACCGTTACGGTTCGGTTGATGGCGAAGTTCAGTTCCTGTCCGGTAAAGAGAGTCCATGCCAGGAAGGTAAGCAGTCCGCCAGTGATGGCGACCAGGGTTAGCCAGAATGCCGCCCGGTTGGCCAGGTCCTGCGTTTTTGATTTGCTCTCCTGTGCCTGCCGGACCAGACCGATGACTTGCGAAAGAAAAGATTCATCCCCGGTTTTGTGGATTTTCACGGTAATGGACCCTTCTTCGTTCACCGCTCCGCCGATCACCTCGTCATCCTCCTTTTTTTCTACGGGAAGGGACTCCCCGGTCAGCATCGCCTCGTTGACATTGGTGCTTCCTTCGATCACAATGCCGTCGGCCGGGATTTTTTCACCGGGTTTGATGAGAATGTGATCTCCCACCTGAAGTTCTTCCACCGGCACTTCTTCGGTCGAGCCATCCTCATTTATGCGATGGGCTTTCCCCGGCAGGAGCTCAGCCAGTTTTTCCAGAGCGGCCGAGGCACTCATGACCGAACGCATCTCGATCCAGTGGCCCAGCAGCATGATGGCCACCAGTGTTGACAATTCCCAGAAAAGCAGATGTCCCTCCAGGCCGAACACCACAAACATGCTGTAGAAAAACGCAACCGAAATGGCGAGTCCGATGAGGGTCATCATCCCCGGCAGTTTTTGGCGCAACTCACTCACCAGTCCGGACAGAAACGGCCAGCCGCCGAAAAAGTAGACGACGGTCGACAATGCGGCCAGCAGCCAGGTATCTCCGGCAAATCGCCAGTCGACACCGAGAAAATCCTGGATCATAGGCGAGAGGGCGAGAATCGGAATCGTCAAACCCAGCACCCACCAGAACCGGAATTTGAAGTCCTTTACCATGGCGGCATGATGGGAGTGGTGGTCGTGGCCGTGATCGTGATGATCGTGGCCGCTGTGATCGCTGTGATCATGGGAATCATTGCCATTGCCATGATCATGTTTATGATCTTCGGGGTTATGATCTTGCGTACTCATAGTTTTCTCCGGTTTGGTATTTCATGCTTCAAACTGGCGTCACGTTGAATCAGACACTTGCATTGGTGCTATTCTCAATATACATTACTTATATACATCACTTAATGGAATTTGTATGAAACGAACCCAGATTTATATGCCCGAGCATCTGCAAAAAAAGCTGGAAACGCTCTCCAAAAGCAGAAAATGCAGTAAAAGTGAAATCATACGGGATGCTGTGGTCCAGTATCTTGACCGGCAATCGGAAGCGGAACGGGTAAAAAAACTGCGCAAAGGTGCCGGTCTCTGGAAAAACAAAAAAGATATTCCCGACCTGGCCAAACTCCGGGAGGAATTGGACCGCACACTTTAAGGGAGAATCCATGCCACAATATCTATTTGATACAGATGTCATCATTGATTATCTGAGGGGAATTGATCAGGCAGTGAAATTATTTGAAACATTTGACTCTGAGTTTACAACTTCAGCTGTCACCGTTGCCGAACTGTATACCGGGATTAAAGGTGATGCGGAACAACATGATCTTGCGTACTTCCTGTCACTATTCACGATCCTTCCACTGACAGAAGAAGTTGCAAAAGAGGCTGGATCCATGAGAAGAACATATTTCAAGAGCCATGGGATGGGACTTGCAGATGCCATGATTGCCGCCACGGCACAAGCCCATGAATTGACTCTTGTCAGTTTGAATGCCCGCCATTTTTCCATGCTGGATAACATGTTTATTCCTTATAAAAAGTGAGGTGACTTTACCATCACCACTACAAATCCGCAGCTCCTGCTTCACCGGTTCAAAAGATTGCGGTTGTATCAATACTCGATCCGTTCGATCACCTCGCCGCACATGAGCATGGTTTCGGGCAGATAGGGATTGCGGATCCGCTCCTCGACGCTGATCCAGTAAGCGCCCTCGTCATCAAACGCCATCGGGCAGTACTGGCGGTACACCACCCCGTCGATGCCGAACATCTTGACGGCGCGGACCAGCTCGTCCGACAGCCCGCGGAAGACCTTGCGCGCCTCTTCCAGATCCCCGGCATCCACAATTTCCCCGGCCTTTTCATGCATCGACCGGTACCTCTCCATCCATGCCTGATGTCCCGATCCCGGCAGGCCATGCTCTCCGATGGTTTCGAGCCCGCCACGAAAGGAGCCGAACGCATCCTGCGCTTCCCCCAGGTCGGAATCCACAAAAGCGTCCTTGCCGCGGATGTACTCCTGCACCGCCTCCGTCAGATTTGACCTGAAATCGACCGGAACATCGTCAAACGGCCCCTCTTCCGAGTCCATTTCATGGGTGGATGGGGTTGCGTGCCCGTTATGGTCGTCGTGCTCGGCAGCACCGTGTCCTCCATGGTCATGCACCGGCACGGCACCCGTCCCCGGCTCCCGGTTCATCATGCTGAACCGGTCGGCCAGCTGGAATTCACTGTCGATGCGGAAGACGCCGTTGAAGACGACATCCTCCCCTTCCTCGAGACCATCCTCGATCACGTAGAAGTCTCCGGCGCGCGGCCCGAGGTCCACCTCCCTCACCCGGAACGTGGGTACGTCGGCCTCCGGATCGCGGACGTAGACGAGCGAACGCGGACCGGTCCAGAGCACCGCCGTCACCGGCACCATCAGCTTCGGTTCCGGCATCTGCGACCGAAGTGTTCCGGTCGCCAGCATGTCGGGCTTCAGGCGTCCGTCGGCATTGTCGATGTCGGCCCGCACCCCGGCCGTGCGCCGCTGTGGATGTACCACCGGGTCGATGAAGCTGACCGTTGCGTTTCGGTGTCCACCTTCATTTCCGCGTAGCCGGAACCGGATGGAGTCGCCCTCGGAAATCCATCCCAGGTCCTCCTCGTAGGCCTCGAGCACCAGCCAGAGCCGGCTTAGGTCCGCCACCTCGTACATCACCGTGCCTTCGGAAACGTACTGCTGATCGGTCACATTTCGCGCCAGCACCACCCCGTCCACCGGGGACAGTATCTCCATTTCACGCTGCACTTCACCGTGATCAACAATAGTGTTGATCTGCCGGTCGCTGAATCCCCAAAGTGCAAATTTCGTGCGGGCCGCCTCGTAGATGCGCGGGTTGCGCTCTTTCTGCCGCGCCGCCTCCAGCAGCTCTCGCTGGGCCATCAACAGTTCCGGCGAATAGACGGTCGCCATGGGCTCACCTCTGCGGATCGGCGCACCCGTGAAGTTCACCCTGGTTGTGACGATTCGGCCGGGAAAATACGCCGTGACCCGGGTGGTCTTGCTCTCGTCAACGCGCAGGCGTCCGGGCAGGTCGGTCTGCCGTACCGGCACCTCGCGCACCACCGGTGTGGTCTGGATGTTCGCCAGGCGGATCGCCGACTCGGTCATGACCATCGTGTAATCATCCTCACGCTCTTCGGAAGCCGCCGGTATGAGGTCCATTCCGCAGATCGGGCAGGAGCCGGGTCCATCCTCCCGCACCGACGGGTGCATGGAACAGGTCCACACTTCATTGTTGTTCCCGGAAGCGTTCTGTCCCGAATGATCGTGATTGTGACCCGAATGGTCATGGTTGTGACCGGAATAGTCGTGGGTTTGAATCGATTGGCTGCGCTCCTGGCCGGAATGGTCGTGGCTGCCGTGTCCGCTCCCGGAAAAGAGCAGCCATCCCAGTAGCAGTCCGGCGACCAGCAATCCGGCACCTGTTGCGAGTTGTTTTTTGTCGATGTTCATGGTGTTATTTGTTTGGGGTCGAAGTCTTTTGGATGCCGGAACCTTTTATATATCAGAGAGTTTCCGGCGTGAAAATCGGTTTCGGTTTCAGAATCCGGGCTGGTTGGCTGTTTCGGTTTCGGAAGGATGGGTGATGAGGCTTTGAAGCCGGATTACCGCCTGGTTCTGGGCGACAAGCGCATCCACCCGTTCCAGCTCAAGATCAAGCAGTTCGCGTTGCATCTGGAGCAATTCGTCGAAGCGGACGGCGCCGGTTGCGTAACTCTCACGCAGGATTTCCAGGGCCTGGACGGAGCGCGGAAGGAGTTCCTCCTCCAGGAGTGTGAGCGTGCGCTCGGTGTCGCGCCAAGACTCCAGCACCTCCTCCAGCTCCGTAACGAGCCGGTTTTCGGTGCTTTCACGGCGGTATTCGAGCGATCGCATGGCTTCGGCGGACTGCTCCCGGCGCGCGCTGTATTGCGAGCGGTAAATGGGCAGGCGGATGCTCGCCATGGCAATGAAACTCTCTTTCATATCGGGATTCATGGACATCGGCCCGAAGTCGCGGCCCATCACTTCCAGTCCGAGCCCGAATTGGGGCCGGCCGGCGAGTCGGGCCTGGACCTCATCCTCCCGGATCATCCGGCGACGGGCGTCCAGCTCGTAGAACTCGGGACGCACGGCCAGCATGCGCTCACGTAGCGCGCCGGCATCGGCAGGGAGCGGACGCGCTGCCAGTTCGGCGGAAAGCGACACCCCGGCGCCGGCATCGCGGTTCAGATAGCTGTTGAATCGGGCTGTGAGCGGGGTTTTGCGATCCTTCAGCGCAGCGATGCGCGTGCGGATGCGCTCCTGCTCCATCTGGATGCGCAGGAGGTCGGCCTGTCCGGCGCGGGCACCTTCATAACGGACCTGCACCTGCCGTTCCAGGTCGCCGACCAGCTCCAGGTTTTCTTCGGCGATATCGATGGCGCGTGCCAGTCCGGCCAGTTCCATCCAGACCGACTGCATCTCGCGCCAGAGCGCCAGTTGCCGGCTGTTCATCTGCTGACGCGTGGCTTCGGCCGATGCCCGCTGCTGATCCTGGCGTGAGGAAAGCGTGCCGAACCACGGGAACATCTGCATTGCCGATACCGAAAAACGTCCGGCCACACTGCCGGCATCCATCGGGTTCAGGTCAAAGGCGATATTCAGCTCCGGATCGGGCAGCACACCGGCCTGCGGGATGATCTGCCGCTCGGAACGGTACCGGTGGCGGTATTCGCCCAGCTCCGGATTTTTCTCGAGCAACAGATTCAGATACTCATCCAGCTCCGGATAGGGGTTGGGGACGATATGAGCGTCCGGCGCCGGGTTGCCGGCCGGCTGCGCCGCCGCCGTCTGCGGCGTGCCCATGGCTGCCACAAAAGCCGGCAGCAGTACAAGCATCAGCAGACGTCGCAGCAACGGACGCGCCGATGGCAGGATCGCCGGAAACAGCCGTTGCTGCCAAGTGATCAGCGATGTCAACGTGCGATTAAACGACCGCATTGCCGTCGAACTCTCCGGCAACATGCGGGAACCGGTTCGAATGAATGTGGTTTCAGAGTTCATTATATCTGGATTATGGTTCGGAAAATCGAGGCTGTACGTCATGGCGAGGACCTCCGGGATGCTCGTTTCAATTCGGCTTCCTTCAATGCGGCGTAGAGCATGGGCACCAGCAACAGGCTTACCAGCAGGGCAAACATGCCTCCGAATGCCGGAATGGCCATCGGTATCATGATCTCGGCGCCTTTCCCGGTGGATGAAAGGATCGGCAGCAGGGCCAGCATGGTGGTGCCGGTGGTCATGAGGCAGGGTCGTACACGGCGCTGCGCCCCGTCCAGCACGGTCTCATGGATGGAGGCAAGGTCCACGGGCTTATCCTTTTCGAACCGCTGCTGCAGGTAGGTGCTCATGATCACACCATCGTCGACGGCAATGCCGAAGAGTGCGAGGAACCCGACCCAGACCGCCACACTCAGGTTGACGGTCCCCATCTGAAGGAACTCGCGCAACTCCATGCCCAGGACACTGAAATCCAGGAACCAGCCCTGACCGTAAAGCCAGAGCATCAGGAAACCGCCCGCCCAGACCAGCGCAATGCTGCTGAAGATGATCGTTGTGACCGGAACCGACCGGAACTGGAAGTAGATCAACAGGAAAATGATAAGCAGGGTAATCGGCAAGATGACCGACAGGCGCTCGGACGCGCGCTGCTGATTGCGGAACTCACCCTCGAATACATACCGGATGCCGTCCGGCACGGTCAGCCGGCCTTCGCCGATCTGACGGTCGAGATGCGCCCGCACCCGTTCGACCACATCCACCGGCGCCTCCCCGGCCATGCGGTCGAATGTGACATAGGCGTTTTTGAACGTGTTCTCGCTGCGGATGTTCATCGGGCCGGTCGCAAAGCGTATTTCGGCAAGCTGTCCGAGCGGGATCTGGCTGCCGTCCGGCACCGGCACCAGTACGCGCGCCATCGCCTCGGGATGATCGCGGTATTCGCGGGCGTAGCGCACCCGCATCGGGTAGCGCTCACGCCCCTCGACCGTGGTGCTCACCGTTTCCCCGCCGATGGCCGTGGTGATCACCTGCTGCACGTCGCGGACCGTAAGCCCGTGCCGGGCTATGGCGCGGCGGTCAATGTCGATCTCAATGTACGGCTTGCCCACCACACGGTCGGCGAATACAGAAGCGGGACGGACCCCATCCACCCCACGGATCTCCCGCTCCAGCTCCATGGCAAATCCCTCGATGGTCTCCAGATCCGGACCGCTGATGCGCACGCCCATGTTGGCGCGCATGCCGGTCTGCAGCATCACGAGGCGGGTTTCGATGGGATGCAGTTTCGGAGCGGATGTGACCCCCGGCAGGTCGGACGCGTGGAGCACCTCGGTCCAGATGTCGTCCGTGCTGCGGATCTCGTCGCGCCACTGCCGGTAGAAACGTCCGCGCCTGTCCGGGATCAGGTTGCCTTCCCCGTCGCGCACGAACTCGCCGTTATCCACCCGAAAACGGATGCGCCGCCCGCGGTCGTCGGTCATGAATTCGCTTTTATAGATGATGACGGTCTCGAACATGGATAGCGGCGCCGGATCCAGGGCCGACTCCACCCGGCCGATCTTGCCGACCACTTCTTCCACCTCGGGGATGGATGCGATGCGCATGTCCATTTCCTGCATCATCTGCCGCGCCTCCTCGGTGCCGGCGTGCGGCATGGTGGTGGGCATCAGCAGGAACGAGCCCTCGTCCAGCTTGGGCATGAACTCCTGGCCGAGCCCCGGAAAACGTTCATCCAGTGCACTCCAGGCCCGGGTCTCTTCCACATTCCAGCCCAGCGTGCCGAAACCGGTGGAGACGAACGAGAAGGTGGAGCTGAACCCGCGCCAGCTCATGGCACCAAGCAGGAGCACCAGCAGCGGCAGGACCAGGAATACCGCCTTGTGTTGCAGCACCCACTGCAAAATGGTCCTGTAGTACCGGATGTAGAGGTAAAAAAACCCGAACAGGATGATGCCGGTCAGCAGCAGGAAAAGGAAGCTGAGGGCCACGGGGCTTTGCGGTCCCAGCGGAAGCCAGTTGCCGGCCAGCAGCCAGGCCACGGCCAGGATCACGATCACGTTGCTGAGCCAGGGCGACCAGTCCGCATAGACCGGCCCGTACCGTTTCACCTGTGCGGCACCGGCCATGTCGTCCGGGTACTCGCCGGCATGGGCGGCGGCCATCGCCAGCAGATTGTTGATGCCGAGGGCAATGATCGCCAGTCCGGCCCAGGCCATCCATACAACGGCGGTCCAGAACCCGAAAGCGATCAGCACCCCGTTCCAGAGGATCCGCCAGCGGCGCCGGCCGATTTTCTGCGAGAACAGGGTATGGGCCAGGGCGGGCAGGATGGTGAGCACGATGACCAGCGCGGCAATCAGGATGAAGGTCTTGGTGAAGGCGAGCGGACCGAACAGGCGTCCCTCCTGCGCCTCCAGCATGAAGACCGGCAGGAAGCTCACGATGGTAGTGCTCAGCGCGGTGACCACGGCGGGACTCACCTCGGCGGTCGCCCGGTAGATCACCTCCAGCAGCGGCTCCTTTTCGCCCGATTCCCTGGACTCGCGCATGTGCTGTAGCATGTTCTCGGTGAGGACGATCCCCATGTCCACCACGGTCCCGATCGATATGGCGATCCCGGCGAGGGCGACAACATTCGCATCCACCCCGACGTATTTCATCAAAATGAAGCTCATCAGCACCGCCAGCGGCAGCAGGATCGAGATGATCAGCGACGAGCGCAGGTGCATCACCATGATGATGATCACAATGATGGTGATCAGGATCTGCAGCGACAGCGCCTCCTCCAGCGTGCCAAGCGTTTCGTAGATGAGTCCCGTGCGGTCGTAGAACGGCACAATTTTAACTTGCGACACCGTGCCATCGGCCAGTTCTTTGGAAGGCAGGCCGGGCGAGATGGTCCCGATTTCCTCCTTGACGCGGTTGATCACCTCCAGCGGGTTCTCCCCGAACCGGGCGACCACCACGCCGCCGACGGCCTCGGCCCCCGCCTTGCTCAGCGCCCCGCGCCGCTGCGCCGGGCCGCGCCCCACCTTGGCAACATCCCTGATCCGGATCGGCGTATTGTCCCACACGGCGACCACGCTTTCTTCCAGATCCTCCAGCGAACGCACATACCCCAGCCCGCGCACCACATACTCCGCGCGGTTCATCTCGATGGTGCGGGCGCCCACATCCAGATTGCTGTTGCGCACCGCGTTGGCCACATCCAGCACCGAAACCCCGGCCTCGCGCATCGCCACCGGATCGATATCCACCTGCACCTCCTGGACGTACCCGCCGATGCTGGCCACTTCGGCCACCCCTTCCACAGCCGAGAGCGCATAGCGCACCTGAAAATCCTGGATGGAACGCAGCTCTTGCGGGTCCCATCCACCCGCCGGGTTGCCCTCGTGATCGTACCCCTCAAGCGTGTACCAGAAGATCTGTCCGAGCGCGGTGGCATCCGGACCCAGAGCGGGCTGCACCTCCGGTGGCAGCAGACCCGCCGGCAGGGCGTTAAGCTTCTCGAGAATGCGAGCCCGGCTCCAGTAAAATTCGACATCGTCCTCGAAAATGATGTTGATGGTCGAGAAACCAAACATGGAGTTGCTGCGGATTGTCCGCACCCCGGGGATGCCAAGGAGCTGGGTGGTGAGCGGATAGGTCACCTGGTCCTCAATATCCTGCGGCGACCGGCCCGACCACTCCGTAAAGATGATCTGCTGGTTGTCACCGATATCCGGGATGGCATCGACGGGTACGGGATCGCGCGGGATCCAGCCGATGTCCCAATCGAACGGCGCCGTAGCAAGCCCCCAGCCGGCCAGGGCCAGGAACAGCAGCAGAGCTACGAGTTTGTTTTCAAGAAAAAAGCGAATGATTCGGGTGATCATGTTTCCGGTTCTGTTGGATGGGTGTCAGGGGCGGACTATGCCGGAAACGAAAGAGAAGAAGAGATGGATGGATGCGGACGCACGGGCACCGCATCCCGGAACCTGATTCGTTCGCGGGATGCCGGTTTCGTTTGCGGACTGCCGGTTTCCTGTGCATTTATCGAAAAGCGTGGCAAATGTGATGCCATGTGGACGCACTCGTCCGGTCGATAAGCACAATCCTCTCCACTCCCGGTTCCGGAGGGATCAGATCCGGGATCTCAATTCAGCAGTACCTGGTTGGCAAGGTAGAGCGGGACCGGCTCCGGAAGGGGCTTCCGGGGCAATACAGGTCGTTCAACAGTTTCAGGAAGGATGTAGGCGATGCCTCTGGTAACAGTGGGCATTTCACTCAGCGACAGCGAAACCGTTGCATCGCGACTGG